>JACFNJ010000169.1 GCA_019454865.1 Bacteroidia bacterium | reverse complement strand
GTTCAGCAACTGCAGTTTCTTTTTCTATTCCTTTTTTTACAACTTCTTTTCCTCTGTAAAGTGTAATTTTTCCAACACCACTACCAACATAGCCATAGTCAGCATCAGCCATCTCGCCAGGTCCGTTTACAATACATCCCATTATCGCAATTTTTACTCCTTTAAGGTGGTCTGTTTCTTTTCGTATCATAGCTGTAGTTTCTTGCAAATCAAATAATGTACGTCCGCAACTTGGGCAGCTTATATATTCCGTTTTAGTAATTCTGGCTCTAGCTGCTTGTAATATTCCGAATGTAATTTCATTTATTCTCTTTAGTTCAATTTTTGGGGCTGTCAACATTACACCATCGCCAAAGCCATCTATTAATAAACCACCAATATCAGTAGATGCATGTAAAATAAATTCTTCTGTATCATTTAGTTCGTATTCTCTATGTACAAAAACCGGAATTGTTATGCCATGGTTTTCTAATGCAAAGAAAATATTTCGAATATCGGCAAGTGCATGTTCGTTTTTGGTAGAAACAAGCAATACAACATTTGAATTGTTTGCTTTTAATTTTAGTAGGATTTCATTACTTACTTTTTCAGTTTGGGTAGAAATAAATATTGTAGTATTGGATATAAAAGTATTTGTCAGATACTCATCAAAATTGCATAGCGGGAAAAAATTTATTTTATCCTCTAAATCTTTCCAAACGGAATAATTTATAATTCCTTTTACACCATTGGGTAACATAAAACTTGGTGTATGATTACCAAAATAAATAAAATCACAACCCAAATCAGACATTCGCCATTTGTCTAACGTAGGAAAATAGGTGTGCCCAATATGCGATAATGTTTTTGTAGTAATTTCATTTTGTGCACTTAGGTCAGCAATTACTCTTGGCACATTATTTTTTCCAATATTATTTATTTCGTTTGATGTGCGCTTGTTAAATGTGTAAGGATTCCATGATGTTGGAGTATTGTGTTTTATTGCAATTGGAGTATGATTATTTCTGTTCGTATATCTTTTAACAAGTTTATTGCAAACAGGAATTTCAAATTCCGGATCTTCGGTTAATGAAACTCTAATTGTATCTCCAATGCCATCTTCTAACAGTGAACCTATGCCAAGTGCACTTTTTATTCTTCCGTCATCACCTTCGCCAGCTTCGGTTACACCCAAGTGTAAAGGGTAATGCATGTTGTTTTTATTCATGGTTTGAATAAGTAAACGATATGCTTCAACCATTACTTGTGTATTACTCGATTTCATGCTTAACACAATGTTGTGGTAGTTTTCATATTCGCAAATTCTTAAAAATTCCATTGCACTTTCTACCATGCCCAATGGAGTATCACCATAGCGGCTCATTATTCTATCACTTAGGCTACCGTGGTTTGTACCAATACGCATAGCTGTTCCATACTCTTTGCAAATTTTTACCAAAGGGGTAAATTTTTCTCTAATTCTTTCTAATTCCTCTTCATAATCCTGGTTACTGTATTCAATTATTGCAAACTTCTTTTTGTCAGCATAGTTTCCGGGATTAATGCGTACTTTTTCTACAATTCTTGCAGCAAGTTCAGCCGCATTAGGAGTAAAATGTATATCAGCAACTAAAGGAACAAATATGCCTTGTGCATTAAGTTGTTTTTTGATGTTTTCTAAATTTTTTGCTTCGTTTATACTTGGTGCTGTTAATCTTGCTATTTCGCAACCTGCATCTACCATGCGTTTTATCTGTGCAACAGAAGCTTCGGTGTCCATCGTGTCGGTTGTGGTCATACTTTGAACACGAATGGGGTAATCACTTCCAAGATATAAATCTCCAATTTTTACAGTTGAAGTTTTTCTGCGTTTGTATTGATGCAAACTTTCGCAGTATAAATTTGTATTCGAAATTGTATTATCCATGAATTGAAAAAATTAAATATCGCCTTGTTGTGGATGAATAATAACTTCATCTACATTGGCATCACTACTTAAATTACATATTGATAAAATAGTATTTGCAACATCCTCTGCTTTAATAAATCGTTCTTTAGGTAGGTTTGTTCCATCCCAAGATGCGGTGTATGTTGCACCGGGCATAATTGCTGTAACATTTACTCCGGTTCCGATGGTTTCTTGTCTTAGTTGCTTGCTAAAACCTAATAAAGCAAACTTACTTATAGTATATGAAGCACCATTTTCATAAGCTCGCAAACTTGCTATTGAGCAGATATTAAATACTCTTCCAGTTTTATTTTCAATCATATTTGGGAGTATGGCTCGTGTTATGTGATATGCACTTATAACATTTGTGTTTAGTAAATTTTCAAGCGAGCCCTCTTTTTCAGTAAGTAATTTACCCGGTGTAAAAACTCCGGCATTGTTAACTAATACATCAATTTGCGATATTTTACTTAATACTTCATTTAAAAAAGAATCAATATCTGTCCGTTTACTTACATCGCAAGACAATAACAACGGATTGCTTGAAGGATTAATTTTTAGTAATATTTCTGCTGTAGTGGTTAAGTCGTTTTTATTTCTTGCACAACCTATAATTCTATACCCTGCTTTGGCAAATACTTTAGCAGTTGCAAGTCCTATACCTTTTGTACAGCCTGTTATCAGTATTACTTTTTCTAATTGCATTAATTTTAGTGAAAATTATAACTAAGGCGCAAAAATAGGATTAAGTATGTATATATTTACAGCCCCTTATTAGAATAATAGAAATGAAATTTTTTGAACATTTTGGAAATTATACGTTGTTCTTGTTCAGTTTGTTTAAACGACCTGAACGCTTTCGTGTTTTTATAAAACAAACGGTACATGAAATGTCATCCATTGGTGTAGGTTCATTTGGTATAGTTTCTTTAATATCTGTATTTACAGGTGCAGTATCCACAATTCAAATTGGAGCACAATTAGTAAGTGGCTTAGTGCCGGATTACATGCTTGGTTCTTTTGTACGAGATAGTAATATATATGAATTTTCGCCTACTGTTACATCTTTGGTATTAGCCGGTAAAGTGGGCAGTAGTATTGCATCCGAAATGGGAACAATGAAAGTAACAGAACAAATTGATGCTTTAGAAATAATGGGAATTAACTCTGCTAATTATTTAATTCTACCCAAAATTATTGCCGGTATATTTACCATACCATTGTTAGTAGTATATGCGATGGTTCTTTCCATTATTGGCGGTACACTATCCGGTGTATTAAGTGGCATAATTACGCCTGATGAATTTATTAGAGGATTGCGTACTGGATTTATTCCATTTTCAGTAACATTTTCATTGATAAAGGCTGCTACGTTTGCATTTTTAATTACAAGCATAAGCGCATACCATGGCTATAAAACCGAAGGAGGCGCATTAGAAGTAGGACAAAGTAGTACAAAGGCAGTAGTATATAGTGCAATTGCTGTAATTATTTTCGATTATGTATTATCTGATTTGTTGTTAAGCTAATGATTGAGTTAAAAAATATTAATAAAAGTTTTGGAGAAAAATCGGTGTTGGAAAATATCAATGCAACTTTTTATCCGGGCAAGTGCAACTTTGTGATAGGAGCAAGTGGTAGCGGAAAAAGTGTAATGATGAAATGTATGGTTGGATTGCTGGAGGTTGATTCCGGAGAAATATTATACAACAAAACAAACTTTGTAAAATTAGATTACGAGCAAAAGAAAGAAATACGTAAAGAAATAGGAATGTTGTTTCAAGGCACAGCATTATTTGATTCACTATCGGTAGAAGATAATATTGCTTTTCCGCTACGAATTTTTACGAAGATGAAACAGGAGGAAATTATTGAGCGGGTTAACTTTTGTTTACAACGAGTAAATTTGCCAAATGTAAATAAACTATTTCCTTCAAGCTTAAGTGGCGGCATGAAAAAACGTGTAGGTATAGCACGTGCAATTGCACTTAATCCTAAATATTTATTTTGTGATGAACCCAACTCCGGATTAGACCCAATTACTTCGCGCTTAATTGATGATTTAATTAAAGAGTTAACTGCTGAGTATAATATTACTACCATTATAAATACACACGACATGAAAAGCTTATTTGAAATGGGAGATAACATTATTTTTATTTACAAAGGAAAAAAATCTTGGGAAGGACAGAAAGGTGATATTAAAACATCAGGCAATGAGCAATTGTTAAGTTTTATGAAAGCCTCCGAGTTTTAATACCAATTTTAATAATGAATAGAATAGTAAATATCGTTTTTTGTTGTACGCTTTTGGTAATGGCTTGCAGTCATTATGATGATATTTTGAAAAACTTTAATCAAAGCAAAGAAGGTGCTACTAAAAGCCACAATCAGGGGCAAAATTGTATGAATTGCCATAACGATAACTATAATTTAGTATCTCATAATAATTGGTGGAATATTGCCGGAACAGTATATCGTAATGCGTCCCAAACAGCTGATGCCGGCTTTGTTGAGTTATGGACAGATACAAACCGTAGTGGCGAGTTATTGTACCGATTACCATTTGATGCAAAAGGTAATTTTTATACCAATAATATCATTGACTTTAAAGATGGATTTTATCCCGTATTAATATATAGTGATGGAACATACAATCCGGATAACTCTATGCTTACAAAAACTAAAACAGGTGCATGCAATTCTTGCCACGATGGAAAAACACAAGAACAAATTATTTTATATTAATGGGTATGAAACATAAATTCAGAATTTCATTTTATATATTTTCATTAATTGTTTTGGCAGGGTGTTACTATGATAATAAGGAAGAATTGTATCCTAATGTGTATGGCAAAAACTCAACTTGTGATACCTCATCGTTAACTTATACAAATACAATTCAAGCGCTTGTTAGTTCAAATTGTGCTTATAGTGGTTGCCATGTAGCCGGAGGGTTTTCACCGGATTTATCTACGTATGCTAATTTAAAAACAAATATTATTAACGTAAAACGTAGAGCAATTACGGAAAAAACAATGCCTGCAAGTGCACCTTTGGAAAACTGTAATTTGTTAAAACTAAATGCATGGATAGATGCAAATATGCCTGAATAATATTATGCGAAAACTATTGTTATTTATTTTTGTTCTGTTTGCAAATACTATCGTAAATGCTCAAGATGATTTATTAAAAATGCTTGACGAAATGCCATCTGCT
>JACFNJ010000168.1 GCA_019454865.1 Bacteroidia bacterium | reverse complement strand
TGCAGTAATTTTGATTCTGTTGAATGGATTTAAAAGTTAAAAATAATATTTTTGCATGCACTGCTACCGGAGGAACGAATGTTTACCCGCTATATTTCTTAACAAATCCTGTAGGTAACGTTGTTGATTATAATATTTTCTATAATTCAGTAAATGCAAATTTATTGTACCGCGGTGGAGCTATTACGGCAGCTACGTTAAATGCAGCCACTACCGGAGGTGTTAACTCACTAAATTTATTGCCTAAGTTTAAATCTTTAACCGATTTACATTTAACAGATAAATGTAATGCTATTCAAGGCGTTGATTTAACTGCATCTGTTCCCTTAGATATTGATAGACAAACACGCAGCATTACACCACATATTGGGGCTGATGAAGCTGAAAGCTTAACTAACGACTTAAGTATTGATAAAGTTATTACTCCGGTACAACCTATTGCACTTGGATACCAAGATGTAATTTTTCGTGTTAAAAATGTAGGTGCAAATTCAATTAGTTCGTTTGATTACGGATATAAACACAACTTGAATTTACCGGTAAGTACTACTTGGTCGGGCACACTTGCTACTTGTGATACTGTAACAGTTGCTTTTACAGGAATTAACCAAGTTAATTTGGGAACAAGTAACACTTTATCTGTTTATACAAGTAATCCAAATTATAGTAATGATGCGAATCCTGTTAACGACACTATAACTTCAACACTAATAGAACCTCTATCAGGTGCATACACAATTGGAGCAAGCGGACCTCGTAATTACGCTTCGTTTAATGCAGCATTTGCAGCACTTGCAGGTGGCGTAACAGGCCCGGTAACATTTTCTGTTTCGCCCGGAACTTACACAGGAGCATTATCTGTTCCTTCGGATATTCCCGGAGCATCCTCTGCTAATACAATTTCATTTGAAGGCACTAATGCAGCAACTACAATTATAACAGCAAGTGTAGCATCCGGTGCTACTGTATTAATAAACAAATCGAAATACATTATATTCAGAAATCTTACAATTACAAATACAAACAATGGCAGTTGTACGGGTATTGCAATATTAGGTGGAGGCAATGGTGCTGGTAGTGGGTGTGCTATTAAAAATTGTATAATTAACTTGCCTAATGTTAATGCTTCTATGAGTTATGCTATAAATGTTACAGCATCAAATAATGGATACGGTATAACTGCTATGGATGCTGATTCCATTGAAATAGATAGCAACACAATTAATGGTGGTTATTATGGACTTGCTGTTTATGGTATGAGTTCAGGAGCTAAAAACTTAGGAATAAAAGTAAGAAACAATAGCTTTAACAATAACTATCAATACGGTTTAAATATTCAATATGTTTATAATGCTATTGACATCTTAAATAATTCAATTACACTAAGTACGGCTAATAGTGGTTCACAATTTGGCATGCGAATTTATTATTGCCAAAATTCAAGCACTACCGAGCCTCATCGTTGGAATTCAAACAAAATAAATTATTCTTCATATTATGGTATGTATTTGTATTATAACACAGGAACACTAAGTGCCCCTACGCAGATATATAACAATGTAATAAACAACACAAAAGTTCATGGCACGTATATATACAGTCCAACTGCTCATAATTTAGAGTTTTATCACAATACCACAAACATGCAAAGCATGGATGGTATTTATGGCTTATATTACTATAATCCATCCGGTATTGGTATGTTCAAAAACAATGTATTTGTAGTTAGTGCTGAGGCAGGCAATTGCTATCCGGCTTATTTCAATACAAACCCTATTGCAAATGATATCAACTACAATATTTATTATAACAAAGCAAATAATAACCTATTGTACCGTGGACAAGACTATACTGCTTTAAATTTCAAATCAAATACTGCCGGAGGCGATAGCTCAATTCACATAAATCCATTTATAAGCAATAATGATTTACATAGCAACAACAACTGTTTAAGAGGGGTTAATTTAACTGCATTTGTGCCAAATGATATAAATGATACATCAAGAATTGCTCCTCCAAGTATTGGTGCTTATGAATACACACCTACAACACTTGACGTAGCTATAGAAGGCCTAACTCAACCGGCATTTCCTATTAGTGCAGGCACTCAAGATTTAGCAGTTAGATTCCGTAATAATGGAACTTCCACAATTTATTCGTTAGAATTAGCTTACAGTTTGAATAATGGAACTCCTGTTACTGGCACATGGACTGGCACACTTGCACCATGTGATACAGCATCATTTTTGTTTACAGGAAGTAAGCAAGTTACAATTACTAATGGTTCGAATAGAATTAAAGTGTATTCAAGTGCACCAAATTCAGGCGTTGATTTAAATAAAACCAACGATACATTAAACATCAAAATTGGACCACCAATGATTGGACAATATACAATTGGTGCAACAAATAGCGATTATACCAATTTTACAAATGCTATTTCCGACTTAAAAATAAGAGGAGTTATTGGTGATGTAGAGCTATTGGTAAAAACAGGCTCATATAATGAAAGCCTTATTTTAACATCCATACCAGGGGCATCTGATACAAGTTCTATTACATTTACATCATTTGCTAATCATAGAGATTCTGTAATATTAAACGCTAATGATATTTATGCAATTACCTATGCTAATGCATCATTCATTAACTTTAAAAATCTTACTATTAAACAGCTAACTAATGGTAATAGTGGAATATTAATGACCGGCACACTTTCAATGGATACAATATACAATTGCAACATTATTGTTCCGACAGATCCAAGTGGAAAAAGTTTTACATACAACAATACGGATGCAATACTTAATGGAATTGTTCTTCGTAAAAACAATATTGAAGGGGGAGTTGTGGGTATAAACTGGAATCCTTCATATTTAAATTCTGCAAGAAATTGCATAATTGATAGTAATCTAATTAAAGGAGGATATTATTATCAAATTTCCAACATCTATTACAGCTCTAACATGAAATTCAATAATAACACTGTTAATTTCTGTTCTGGTGGTAATTCAAATGATGAGGTATATTTTGGTGAATTAGATAGCTTAGATTTTAGTAATAATATTTTATATACTCCTGCTTATAGTTATACATACTTTTACTTGAGTGGCATTAATTCCGTTTCAACCAACCCGAATAAAATTAGAAATAACTACTTTAATACCCAAGATGAAACTGCAGAATTTACATTATTTGTAGATTATTCAACTAATATCGATATGTACAATAATGCGATGAACCTTGGTATAGGAATTTTCTATTTGGGATACTCTTCAAGTAATTTCAGAGTATTTAATAATAACATCAACTCACATAATACCTATAATGGTACTATTTATTACCAAGGAGTTACCAATTTAAAATTAAAAAACAATGTTATTTCTAACTATGGTGGAAAATATGCCATAGAGTATGGTTATTCAGTTCCAGCTCCATTATCTGAAGATTTGGATTATAATGTTTACTATACATCCGGAAGTAATTTATTTTACAACTATAATAGCGCTATCTCTACATTAAATGCCTGGAGAACTGCTTACCCAACATTTGATAAAAACTCATATTCATATCGCCCACCTTATGCAAATAATGGACGTATAAGTTTAACTCCTGTAATTACAGACTCTGCTTCATGGGTACTGAATGGTAGAGGCACATATCCTGGTTTCTTCACTAATGACATTAACAACAATATTCGTTCTACCACTGTTGCTAATGGCCCAGTTGATATTGGGGCATTTGAAATAACACCTTCGGCAACACCACCTTTATGTACTGCAACACCTGCTACACCTACCGCTAATACCACTCAAGTATTTACTTTTGCAGGCGATACTGTCGCAAAGATCAATTGGCATCAATATGTTACTCCACCTTCAAGTATTGCGGTTAGAGTATATTCGGGTACACAACCACCAACTACTGCAACCTACTTACCATACTTTTATACTGATATTTCAACTCCATCAGGTACTTACTCGTATGACCTGGATTTATATTACAAAAATTCATGGATAGGTAATAACCCTAATGAGGCTGATTTATTAATTATTAAGAAAAATGGTAGCAACCCATGGGAATTACTTTATTATAGTACTGTAGATACCGCTACTAATATTTTAAGCGCTACATATCAAACTACTTTTTCAATGTTTACCGGTACTGATATGTACAGTCCACTTCCTGTAAAACTTGTTACCTTTAAAGCAGATTTAATTAAAAATGATGCGATTTTAAAATGGACAACTGCACAAGAATTAAATGTTTCTCACTTTGTTGTTGAACGTTCATTAAACGGAAAGGATTTTATTGAGATTAATAAAGTAAATGCTAAAGGAAACAGTAATGAAATGAACAACTATTTTAGCATTGATAAAAATCCATTTAAAAATACTGCACTGGATTATGTTTATTACCGTATAAAAACAGTTGATTTAAATGCAGAGGTGCAATATTCAAACATTGCTAAAGTAATGCGTAATACATCCGGTTTAACACTTGAAAGTAAATTATTCCCCAATCCGGTTATAAATACTACTGAAGTAGTGTTCCATGCTACATCAAGCAACACTTCAATTATTGAGGTTATGGATATTACAGGCAGAGTAGTTTATACTTCTAAACACATTGTTAAAGAAGGTACAAATACTATTCAACTGGATTTATCAAAACTTAAAGATGGAATTCATTTTATGAATATTATTACAGATAACAACGCTGAAAAAATAAAATTCATAAAACAATCTTCTAATTAATTCATCTGATATTAAACTTTAAAAACGGCTGTTATTAGTTAATAACAGCCGTTTTTGCTTGTAATGTACTTAAACCAATACAATTATGTAAAAGTTATAATTTATAGTATTCTAATTTTTTATAACTTTGGATTTTAACATCAGTATTTATTTTTTAATTAGAATAAAATTTGAATTAAACAGATAATAAACCCCAAACATTGTAACCCCATAACAAATGAAAAATTTTAGTTTACTTTTTTTATTATTATTTACCGCAATACAATCAATTGCACAATGTCCGCCACTTCAAACCAATTTCGCGGATTGTGATTATGTATTAGTAGGGCATCGAGGGTATTCATCGGTATATCCTGAAAACACATTATTAAGCATTGAAGAGGCATTTAAGAG
>JACFNJ010000167.1 GCA_019454865.1 Bacteroidia bacterium | reverse complement strand
GCATAATCAGCAATACGCTCAAGAGTAATGCTAATCTTCATTATGGATAATATCAATCGAAGATCAATTGCAACAGGATTGAAAAGAGCAATGTAATTTTCACATGAGCGTTCAATTTTCAGTTCAAATGCATTTACCCTTTTTTCTAATCGTATAATTTCTAATGCAGTTTCATTATCATTCGTCAAAAAGGCTTGCTTGGCTTTTTCAACCTGCGAAATTACCAATCGCCACATTTGGTTTATATCTTCTTTGAGCGTTAGAAGCTCTTGTTCGTTATGCTTCATTGTAGTATTCTGTTTTTGTATTTATCAATTTGTTCGTTTTTGCCAAAATGGAATCCGTTTGAAAAAAACGGGGAGGTTATAATTAAATCTGCTGTTGAGCGAGAGCATGCATAAATGATGTTATACAACGTAGCTATGCGTAGCAGTGCTTTAATATCCACATCGTGTGGTTGCGGTTCCATGGCATCCCAAAAGAAGAACAATGCATCAATTTCGGCATTACAAATAGCCGCACCTAATTGTTGGTCGCCTCCGAGAGGTCCTGATTTAAGTTTGGTCATTTTTAATCTAAGTTCATCTCCATTTTCATCCATGCATTGTAGTAGCATTTCTTCTACTAAATTTCCTGTTGTGCCTGTACAAACCAATTCATATTGTATGATTTCATTCCAATGGCATTTTACCCAATCCAATAATTCTTGTTTGCAATTATCATGGGCAACTAATGCAATTCTTTTAATTGTTTTCATATTCAATGTGTTTATCTTTTTTTTAAAGTTTTATCCAAATCTTCCTGTTATATAATTCTGTGTAGATTCTTTATCGGGGTTTAAAAACATTTTTTTTGTATCGCTGTATTCAACCAATTCGCCATGCATAAAAAATCCGGTATTGTCGCTCACTCGAGCTGCCTGTTGCATGTTGTGGGTTACTATTACAATGGTGTATTGTTGTTTTAATTCATGTACAAGCTCTTCAATTTTTGAAGTAGAAATTGGGTCCAAAGCAGAAGCAGGTTCATCCATTAATATTACGGATGGTGCAACTGCCAGAGCTCTTGCAATACACAAGCGTTGTTGTTGCCCGCCTGATAATTCATAGGCTGACGTATGCAAGTTATCTTTCACTTCGTCCCAAAGTGCAGCACCTTTAAGCGATTCTTCTACCCGTTGTTGTATAAATTGTTTGTTGCCCATATCATTTACCCGTAAGCCATATGCTACGTTTTCAAATATGGATTTTGGAAATGGATTCGGTTTTTGAAATACCATGCCCACACGTTTTCTTAAAGCATCAATATCAACTGATTTGTCGTAGATATTTTTTCCTTCAATCAAACATTCTCCATTCAATCGCGTGTTTTCAATCAAATCATTCATGCGATTAAACAAACGCAGAAATGTAGATTTGCCACAACCGGATGGTCCGATAAATGCCGTAACAGTGTTGGGTTTTATGGCAATGCTTATGTTTTTTAGTGCATGAAAATCACCATAGTAAAAGTTTATATTTTTTGCTTCTATCATTGTTGTTTTCAGTTTTTATTTTGAGCGTTTCTTTTCTAATTTTCTTCTCATAAAAGATGCAAGCAAGTTCATTGTAAGAACAATCATAATTAGTACTAATGCAGTTCCATACGCCATTGGTCGCGATGCTCCCAAATCGGTACCGCTGGTAGCCAATACATATAAATGATACGGCAAAGCCATTGCCTGATCAAAAATTCCTGTTGGTAGCTGTGGAAGTAAATATGCTGCTACGGTAAATAAAATTGGTGCTGTTTCTCCCGATACTCTTCCAATAGATAAAATTAAACCAGTGATGATATTGGGCATGGCAGCAGGTATAACTACTTTTTTTATGGTTTGTAATTTCGTTGCACCTAATGCTAAGCTTGCTTCCCTATAGGTGTTGGGTACGGCTTTCAGTGCTTCTTCAGTTGTTCGGATAATTACCGGTAATGCCAATAATCCCAAGGTTAGTGAGCCTGCAATGATTGAATCACCAAAGTTGAGTTTGTTTACAAACAAAGCCATACCAAACAAACCAAATACAATAGAAGGTATGCTTGCAAGATTGTTTGTCATCATGCGAATGGTTTTTACAATCCATCCTTTACCTGCATATTCATGGGTGTATATGGCAGACATCACACCTAATGGAAATGCAAAAAGTAAACTTCCGATAATTAAATACAGTGTACCAACTATTGCAGGAAATATACCTCCGGTAGTCATTCCTTCATTTGGAAAAGCAGTTAGGAATTCCCAGTTAATTACACTTATTCCATTTACTATGATGAATCCTAAGATGCTTATCAGTATGGCTACAACCAATACACCGAACAATTTAAAAATTATAAATGCTATTTGCTGACTAAGTTTCTTATTCATTCGGTTAATGTGTTTTATAGGTTTTCTTTTTTGAAATTATTTCGGCAGAAATGGAAATTATCATTGTGAATACAAACAGTATGCAGCCTAATAAAAACAACGCCTGATAATGCGCACCTCCGGCTGGTGCTTCGCCAAGTTCAGCTGCTATGGTTGCAGGAATGGTACGCACCGATTCCATCAATGAATGTGGCATTACTGCTGCATTTCCTGTTACCATCATTACTGCCATGGTTTCACCTATTGCTCTTCCAATTCCAAGTACAACCGCTGCTGATATTCCCGACTTGGCATAAGGAATTACCACTCTGTAAATTGTTTGCCATTGCGTAGCACCAAGTGCTAAACTTGCTTCGCGCATGGCTCTTGGTGTATTGCGTAAAGCGTCTTCAGCCACAGAAATTATTGTTGGCAATGCCATGATTGCTAAGAGTAAGCTTCCGGTAAAAGCGGTTTCGCCTACAGGCAAGTTCAGTGTTTTTTGGACGATAGGAACCAATACTACCAATCCAAAGAAACCATACACAACTGATGGAATACCCGCTAATAATTCAATAACGGGTTTCAATAACCTGCGTTGTTTATCACTTGCCAATTCCGATAAATAAATGGCTACTCCTAAACCTAAAGGTAGTGCTATAATTAAAGCAACTATACTTACTAATAGCGTGCCTAATACCAAAGGCAGTACTCCAAACAGTGGAACCGGTGTGGCAGTAGGCAGCCATTCTTTTCCCAAGAAGTATTCTTTTGGTTGAATGTTTTTTGCAGCTAATGCTTTTACTGCTGTTCCCTGTGGTGCATATTGTGTTGGAAGGAAAGCAAGAATGTTTTCCTCTTTGCTTATAATCTCGCCTAATTTAGCAGGAAGCAATTCATAATTTTCGCCTAATTCACTTTCAGGATAAATCTGAAATGCATCATCAATTCTGAATATTTTTATTTCTGAATTCTTACCACCCAACGTATTCCAGTTGGTTATTTCAGCATCAAATATGGCTTTGGTTTCCTCCGGTTGTAAGGTATTAACCGGATTGCTGCTATTTACATACAACGCATACCCATGTTCAACCTGTGGTGATTGAAATAATGCAGCACCTTCCGTAAAGAGGAAAAAAGTAATAAACAGAATAGCGATGCCTGTAACAGCACCGCTTATTGTTAAGAGTTTTTCAGTGATATTATCTAAAATGCGTCTGATGATTTTTCTTTTTTGCATTTTCAAAAATCAATTCCTCGTATTATTTAACACCGATGTAGCCAACTTCTTCAACAATTTTTTGTCCTTCAGACGAAAGACTAAAATCAATGAATTTCTTCACCTTAGATTCTGATTTAGTTAAGTAATAATAGAACAATGGTCTTACCACCGGATAGGTTTTATTTTTTGCATTAGCTACGGATGGAGCAGTGAAGGTTTTTCCTTTGTTAAAGGAAACGGATACTGCCTGTACGGAACTGTTTAAGTATGCTAATCCCACATAAGCAATGGCACCTTTGGTTTGACTTACCGATTGAATGATGGAACCATTGGCAGGCATACTCATTATACCTGACATGTAGTTTTTATTACTCAATACATGTTCTTTGAAAAATTCATACGTGCCTGATGAGGTTTCACGTGCATAAGGAACAATCTTTATGTCTTCTCCACCCACTTCTTTCCAGTTCTTAATTTTGCCTGTAAAAATTCCTTCCAGTTGTTCTTTGGTAAGTTTGTTTACTTTATTACTCGGATGCACAATTACTGCCAAAGCATCAATTGCTACGGTTATTTCCTTTACTGCTTTTCCACTTTCCTGTAATTTTTGTCTTTCCGAAAATTTAATTTTTCTGGATGCTTGTGCTATATCTGTTGTGCCTTCAATTAATGCTGAAATACCTACACCTGAGCCTCCTCCGGTAACAGTAACTTTATTAGCACTGTTGGATTTCATAAATACTTGAGCTGCTTTTTCTGAAATAGGAAGTACAGTTTCAGAGCCTTTAATTTTTTGTGCTGAAGTTGTAAAAGCCATGCTGCACAGGGCTAAGCTTAATGCTAATTGTTTTTTCATTTGTTTGATAAATTTCTAATGCAAAGGTCGTTTTGCACTATTACAATAAATTTTAGATGATGTTACGTTTTGGTTACGTTTTTAATATTTGTATTGTAACCTTAATGTGAATACATTATCAGCAAGATCGTTGTTGTAACCTGCTAAATTGGACGAAGTTTCGTTTTTAATGTTGTCGTAATATGCCGTTAAGCGAAGGCTATTATTGATGCGCCACATTACACCTGCACCTACTGTACTATAGGCAATATCAGCTTTTCCTGTTCCATTTAAGCCAATATCATTTTTAGCAATTTTGGTATTGGGGTCATAATGATCATACTTTACTATTACGGAAAATGGTAGATTGCCTATGTCTTGAACAAAAGTTACATAATATCCGTTAAATTTTCTAATATAAGTATGGCTGGTAGGTAAAACGGAATAGTTTGGACTTTTAGAGCTGTTTTTATCACCCGGTTGTGTTCCGAAAAGATACTCGCTATAAATATTTGTCATACCAAGAATACTGGATGTTGCAAATTGAAAATCTACTCCAAAGTATTCTCTTTTTGCAAAAGCTCCATAATTTGATGTGTCTTTTTTCGATTCAAAAGAATTGCCGTTCATGGTGTAAACAGTAGAAGAACCCTGATATACTCCTCCCAGATAATATGAAACACCTCCGCTTAAAGTAGTTTTCTCTTTGAAATTCTTGT
>JACFNJ010000166.1:3222-5230 GCA_019454865.1 Bacteroidia bacterium | reverse complement strand
ACGAAAAGCAAACCATTATTGAAAATTGCCTTTTCGGTGTGGACATCAATTCCAACTCGGTAAAAATTTGCCGTTTGCGTTTGTGGATTGAGCTTTTGAAAAATGCTTATTATAAACAGCTCCCTAACACTCCCCTCTCGAGAGGGGCTGGGGGTGTGTTAGAAACCCTCCCCAACATTGACATCAATATAAAATGCGGAAACTCTTTGGTAAGTCGTTTTGCCATTGATGCCGACCTGAAACAAGCCTTGAAAAAAAGCAAGTGGACAATTGACAGCTACCGAATAGCAGTTGACACCTACCGAAATGCTGAAAGCAAGGAACAGAAAAGAGAAATGGAACGACTGATTGCCGACATAAAATCGGATTTCAGAAGTGAAATTGATAATCCATTTAAAAAGAAAATTGCGGCAGCAAGAGGTAAAATTGACATAATTGCCACCGAAATAAATACTCAAAAAAACTGGGGAAATAATATCAATAAGCAATTGTTTAAAGATTTAGAGAAAGCAACCGCTAACTTAAAAAAACTAGAGGCAGAAAGAGACGATATTGAAACAAACAAAATATTTGAAAATGCCTTTGAATGGCGTTTTGAATTTCCAGAAGTGCTGAATGACGATGGTGATTTTGTGGGTTTTGATGTGGTGATAGCAAATCCACCATATGGTGTTGAATTTTCTGAAAATGACAAACAGTATCTTAAAAAAAATTACATTATATCAAGTGATGGTAAAATAGATTCATATAAGCTATTCTATGAGCTGTCATTTAGAATTTTAAAAAGTGGCTATTACCAGGCATTTATTGCACCAAATACTTTTTTGTATAATATTCAGTCAAAAAAATTAAGGACATATTTACTTAATAACACAATTATTCAAGATGCAGTTGAGCTTAGAAAAAATATATTTGAAGATGCTCCTGATGTAGTTACAGTAGTTCTTATATTAAAATACTCAAAGAATAAAACCTATGATTTTCCAGTCAGAGTTGCTTTAGCAGATTATAAGTACACCAATATTAGTGATTCGCAATGGTTAATTAATCAAGTAATACCTGTCCAGACATTTTTAGATGATGATGAGAAGAAAATTAATCTAAGAAGAGATTTCAAATTAGATGCAATTATTAACAAGATGAATTCTTTACCAAGGCTAACTGAAACCTTTAATTTGAAACAAGGAACAAAACCTTTTGGAGATAAGAAGAATAAAAATGCAAATGTTTTATCAAGAAGCAAAATTGATAATTTTTGGGAGCCCGCAATAAATGGCAGGAACATTAGTCAATATCATATTACATATGACAATGATTATGTGAAACGTAGTGACGAATTACATTCGTGTTTAGATAAAATTATTATCGATAATCCTAAAATATATTTTCAGCGAATGAGGAAAATATCATTATTTCCTCGAATTGTAGCAGCTTATGATAATTCAGGAATACACGGATTATATACTTGTTCAGTAATTTTTCCTAAGAAAGGAGTTGACACTTCTTTAAAGTATTTATTGGCAATACTCAATTCGCATTTGGTTAACATATGGTATAAAAATTATGACACTGATATTGAGATAAAACTTGCATCAGTAAAAAATATTCCCATTCCAAATGCGACAACAGAACAGCAATTAGAATTAGTCAATTTGGTGGACAAAATCATAAAAAGTAAAACCGAATACCCATTAGAAGACACGTCCGATTTAGAAAACCAAATAGACCAATTGGTTTATCGACTATATGAATTGACGGATGACGAAATCAAAATTGTGGAGGGAAACGAACAATAAATATTTCGCACCTACGGTGCTATTATGATATCGCACCTACGGGTGCTATTATGATGTTGCTCCTACGGAGCAAGTGTAATTACAAATGCCCCAGCGGGGCAATATCATAATAGAAAAACAATAAAACATATAACACAAGCCCTATAAGGGCGAAATCATAATAGAAAATTCAAATAAATAATAGATTTGTAAAAAGCAATTCTCGAGCATCA
>JACFNJ010000166.1:0-3122 GCA_019454865.1 Bacteroidia bacterium | reverse complement strand
AAAAACAATAAAACATATAACACAAGCCCTATAAGGGCGAAATAATAATAGAAAAAATAAATCAGGTAAAACAAGCCTCAGCGAGGCGAAATAATAATAACTTAAAATGGCAAACACATATACCCAAATATATTTACACATCGTTTTTTCTGTAAAAAGACGAGAAAATCTTATTCAAAAAAAATGGATGGACGAATTGCACAAATACATCTGTGGGATTGTAAACGGGAAAGAACAAAAGGTTTATGCCATCGGGGGAATGCCAGACCATTTACATATTCTTGTTAGCATAAAACCAAATATTTCCGTTTCAGACTTAGTTAGAGATATTAAGGCTAATTCATCAAAATGGATAAATGAGAAAGGATATGTTAACGGTAAATTTCAATGGCAAGAAGGATTTGGTGCGTTTTCTTACGCTCAATCACAATTAGATACGGTGATCGCTTATATAAATAATCAAGAACAACACCATCAAAAGAAAACATTTAAAGAGGAATATTTGGATCTTCTACAAAAATTTAATGTAGAATACAATGAAAAATATCTATTTGAATGGATTGAATAATATCGCTCCTACGGAGCTAAAAAATCGGTCATTCAACTGTTCTATTATGATATTGCTCCTACGGAGCTCAAATTCGATTTAGAAAACCAAATAGACCAAATGGTTTATCAACTTTATAACTTAACGGAAGAAGAAATCGCCATTGAGGAAGTCTCAAGTAAACAATAATTTTCTAAATAAAAATATACATTACTACATCAATTCAACACACAATTTATTTTTGGGAATTGAGTTTCCTTTTGTATTAAAACAATAAAAGAAAATCGTAAATACAATAACTTCAATAGTTCAATTAATTTTTTACTTTTGATAATATTATACGTGAAGCATCAACACATTTACGATAGCGAAGGCAAGCAACTTTGTTGCACATTGGAACATAAAATATATTCCAAAGCAGAGCACACACACAATCACACACACGAGCATTCGCATGAGCATACTCACGAGCATGGTTTGGAATTAAATGAAATCATCCCAACCATAGTTTCACTTGTGTTATTTATCGCTACTTTAATAATTCATCATTGGCTAAATCCGCAATGGTTTTCACATTCCGTTAAGCTGTTTATGTATTTGGCTGCTTATTTACCGGTTGCATTCCCTGTTTGTATGCAGGCTATAAAGTCAATAAAAAAGGGAGAGTTTTTTACTGAGTTTTTTTTGATGAGCATTGCTACAATTGGTGCATTTGCCATTGGCGAATATCCCGAAGCGGTAACAGTAATGCTTTTTTATGCCATAGGCGAAGTTTTTCAAACCTTGGCAGTAAAACGTGCAAAATCAAACATCGAAAGCCTGTTAGATCAAAGACCAAGCATGGTTACAAAGGTGGAGGGCAACACACAGCAAACAGTTAAAGCAAAAACAATTGAAATAGGTAATGAGCTCTTTTTAAAACCCGGTGATAAAGTTGCCTTGGATGGAATACTTGTTTCAACAGCAACTACTTTTAATACCGCATCATTAACCGGTGAAAGTGTACCACAACTTATTAAACCTGGCGAAATGGTATTGGCAGGAATGATTAACCTAAAATCAACTGCACAAATAAAAGTTACGGCCAAATACTCCGATAGCAGATTAAGCAAGTTATTAGAAGCAATTCAAGAAGCATCAGCACAAAAAGCACCTACCGAATTATTCATCCGAAAATTTGCCAAAATATATACACCTTTGGTTGTGGTGTTTGCGCTACTAATTTGTACGCTACCTTGGCTATTTGTATCGCATTACGTATTTGAGCAATGGTTGTATCGTGCATTAATCTTTTTGGTAATATCTTGTCCATGTGCATTGGTAATTAGCATTCCGCTTGGGTATTTTGGTGGGATAAGTGCTGCAAGCAGAAATGGAATTTTGATAAAAGGTGGAAATTTCATGGATATATTAGCCGGAAAAATTTCAATATTTTTAGACAAAACCGGAACAATTACCGAAGGTGTTTTCAAGGTTCAAAACATTAGCATTTTACCGCATATTGATAATTCAAAAATATTGCAAATGGTATATGCAATGGAAAGCAACAGCACGCATCCTATTGCCGAGGCTATATGTAACTTTATTGGCAAACCAAAAGAAGCAATTACAATCCATAATTTTGAAGAAATTGCGGGATATGGTTTAAAGGGCAATATTGAAGGCAAAGAAATTTTAGTTGGCAAACCGGCATTGCTCACCCAGCATGGAATTAACAGTATCCCAATACAAATAAACCAAACCCATACAATTGTAGCCATTGCGTTTAATAACGAGTATGTTGGGCATATTGCATTAGCTGATGAAATAAAAGCAGATGCTAAGCAAGCAATAGATATGCTTCACAAGTTTGGAATAAATATTACCATGCTAAGTGGCGATAAATCTACAGTAGTAAGCAATGTTGCAAAGTTACTTAATATACAAAATGCTTATGGCGATTTATTACCCGATGATAAATTAAACCATGTAAAACAAAGTAAAAATAATGAAACAAAAACTGTTTTTATTGGAGATGGCGTAAATGATGCGCCTTCCATAGCAATTAGTGATGTAGGTGTGGCTATGGGCGGACTTGGAAGTGATGCAGCTATTGAAGTAGCAGATGTTGTTATTCAAAACGATCAATTAGTAAAAATTCCGCTGGCAATTAATATCAGTAAAACTACAAAACATGTTGTGTGGCAAAATGTATTTATGGCATTTGGTGTAAAACTAATTGTGTTAATATTAGGTGCCGGTGGCGTTGCCACCATGTGGGAAGCAGTGTTTGCTGATGTAGGGGTAGCTTTACTTGCAATAATAAATGCAATGCGAATTCAATATAAAAAGTTTTGATTCCATTTGCTTATTAATTGTTTAGTGTTGCTTAATTTACTTTACCTGTTTTTTACAATTTCAATATTTTAAAAATATCATTATAACTTCATTATAATCAATCAAATATTCCACTTTGATAGAAATGCTTTTTGCCATGTAAATATTATCTCGTGTTGCGTGTAAAACTCATTGTATTTAATAAAAAAACACATAAACTTTGCCTGCAAATCTTTACATCATGAGCCAGTTAGCCAAC
>JACFNJ010000165.1 GCA_019454865.1 Bacteroidia bacterium | reverse complement strand
ACAAATAATTTAATACCTGCTTATAATTCACAAATACAATACGAGATTATTTACGGCAAAAACTAAACTTATGGTCTGAATTTGAAAGTAATTGTAATAGTACCAAATTGTTCTTCAGGCCCACCCGGATTAGGAGTAAATCTAGTTTCTAATGCCGCTTGTTTTGCCTTTTCTAAAAGTACGGCACTTAATGTTGTAGTACCTCGCTGATTCGGCATTGCCTTTGTAACTTTACCTGTTCTATCTACAACAATACTTACTACTACTTTTCCTGTTTCTTTGGATTGGTCTTCAATATTTGGGCGCTTTGCAATACTTCTACCTTTCAAATCAAAAGATATTCCGCTTCCAGTACCAGTGCCTATTCCGGTACCGTTGCCTCCGCCTATACCTCCTCCGCTTCCACCACTGCCTCCATCGCCATAGCCATTACCATTTGGATCACCTCCCGGAATTCCATCCTCACTTCCTTTATTACCCGGTGCTTCGCCATCACCATATCCATCTGAATTGCCTCCGGTTTTCTTCTTAAATACACTGCGTTGGTCAACTTCACGAGGCTTTTCTACGGGTTTAGTGTCTGTTTTAACTACAGTTTTTTCAACCGGTTTTTTAACTTCTTTTTTCTCTTGTTTTACTTCCGGTTTTACGGGTGTAGTTACTATCGGTTCTTCATCGGTTTCGTCAGTAATTACAGGTGCTTCTTGCTGAGGTTCCGGTAATGGTTCTTGGTTTTGCTCTTGTATTGTTGGCGATTCAACAGGCACTTCACTTAATCCACCGGCATCCGGTTCACCAAAAGCCATTGTCAATCCTTCTCCCCCACCTCCGGTATCACTATATGGAGGGTCAGGAGGGGTAATAGCTAATAACCACATAAAAATAAACAATGCAGCATGTAGTAAAAAGGATCCTGTATATCCCCATATTTTACTATATCTTTCGTCTTTAAGTTGTGCTGCTTGCTGCATAAAAATTAGTATTAATTGCTTAAACGATACTACTCTTAATTAATTGTATTTTTCTAACTGCTAATTAAGTATATTAATAATATTAGTTCGTTAATCTATTTATCACTTTTACACAACACAAAGTTAAATATGTATATAATAAAGTACCATAACATAGCACTCATTTAACACACTTGCCATTAAAAAAAAGAGGCTGCCTTAATACAGACAACCTACTTTTTAATTCTTTTAAACTATAAATACTACTTAGCGAATTTAAAGTTTGCTCCGGGATAATATGCATTTGCACCCAACTCTTCTTCAATGCGTAACAATTGGTTGTATTTTGCTATCCTGTCGGTTCTGCTTGCAGATCCGGTTTTAATTTGTCCGCTATTAAGTGCAACAGCCAAGTCAGCAATAGTTGTATCTTCAGTTTCGCCACTTCTATGACTCATAATATTAGTGTAGGAATTGCGTGTAGCCAAATTTACTGCATCTATTGTTTCTGTTAAGCTTCCTATTTGATTTACTTTTACCAAAATAGAATTTGCTACTCCTTCATTTATTCCTCTTTGTAAGCGTTTGCTGTTTGTAACAAACAAATCATCTCCTACTAATTGTACTTTATTGCCAATTGCTTTGGTAAGCTCTGCCCATCCTTTCCAGTCGTCTTCAGCCATACCATCTTCAATGGAAATTATTGGATATTTTGATGTCCACTCTTTCCAATATGCAACCATAGCAGCCGAATCCATTGTTCTACCATCCGATTTTTTGAACGTATATAAGCCGGTTTTTTCATCGTAAAACTCAGTAGTAGCAGCATCCATGGCGATATAAATATCTTTACCTGGCTTATACCCTGCTTCTTCAATTGCCTTTAATACAGTTTCTATTGCCTCCTCATTGCTTTTAATATTTGGAGCAAATCCACCTTCATCGCCAACATTTGTACTGTAGCCTTTTTTCTTCAATACATTTTTAAGATGATGAAACACCTCAGTACCCATACGCAAAGCTGTGCTAAAACTATCTGCATTTACAGGCATTATCATAAACTCTTGAAAGTCTATTGAGTTATCCGCATGTGAACCGCCATTCAAAATATTCATTAATGGAATAGGTAATGTATTTGCATTTACACCACCAACATAACGATACAAAGGCATGTTTGCTTCGCTTGCTGCTGCTTTAGCACATGCTAAAGAAACTGCAAGTATTGCATTAGCACCTAACTTAGCTTTATTATCAGTACCATCAATGCTTAGCATTAACTTATCAATTTTGTTTTGCTCAAACACATCTTCGCCCAATAGTTTTTCAGCAATAACATTATTAATGTTGCTTACGGCATTAAGTACGCCTTTGCCCATAAAAACCTGTTTGTCGCCATCACGTAATTCAACTGCTTCATGTGCACCGGTACTTGCACCACTTGGTACTGCAGCACGCCCCATTATACCTTCTTCGGTTACTACATCTACTTCTACTGTGGGATTACCACGTGAATCTAAAATTTGTCTTGCGTGGACATCAATAATTGCGCTCATAATTTTTAGTGAGTTTAATTTAAAAATAATACGTTTAATTTTATACGAAATAAGTTAATTCATTAATTTAATAAAATCATCAAATAGATAACGGCTGTCATGTGGACCAGGTGCGGCTTCCGGATGGTATTGTACAGAAAATACTTTTTTGTTCTTCAATCGAATTCCTTCAATTGTATTATCGTTTAAATTTACATGTGTAATTTCAACCTTATCGGATTTTTTTACATCATCCGCATTTATACTAAATCCATGATTTTGTGAAGTAATTTCGCACAATCCGGTAATCAGATTTTTAACCGGATGATTTAATCCACGGTGTCCGTTGTGCATTTTAAAAGTTGAGATACCATTAACTTTAGCTATTAATTGATGCCCAAGACAGATACCAAATGTAGGTTTTCCGCTTTCAATAATTTTATTAACGGTATCTACAGCATAAGTAAGTGTTGCCGGGTCGCCAGGTCCATTACTCAACATAAATCCATCGGGATTAAACTTCATCATTTCTTCAAAAGTAGCATGGCAATTAAACACTGCTAAGTAACAATCTCTATCAACTAAATTTTGAAGTATGTTTCTTTTTACACCAAAATCCATCACAGCAACTTTTTTTGTTGCATCTTTATTACCCATGTAATACGTGTTTGGTGTGGATACCACCGATGAGAGTTCTAAACCTTCCATTGATGGAACTTGATTAAGCTCGTTAAGTAACTCCTCAACAGATTTTTCTTCGGATGAAATGATTGCATTCATTGCACCTTTATCACGGATATGGCGTACAATTTCTCGTGTATCTACATCAGAAATACCGACAATATTATTTAAAGCAAAGTACTCTTGCACACTACTTGAAGCCAATTTACGAGAATAGTTGTTTTCAAACTGCTTACATACCAATCCTGCAATTTTTATTTCACCCGATTCAGCTTCCTCAGCATGAATTCCGTAATTACCAACATGCACGTTGGTTTCTACTAATATTTGCCCATAATAAGAAGGGTCAGTAAATACTTCTTGATAGCCTGTCATTCCGGTATTGAAACAAATTTCACCGGTTGTAGTTCCTATTTTACCAATAGATGTTCCTTTAAATACAGTGCCGTCTGCTAAAACCAATACGGCTGGAAACTTATTAATTGATTTATTCAAAGTAGTGTATATTTTGGCAAATATAGAAAACCATAAGTAATGTGAGTAATTTAAACCTAAAAATATACCACGAGTTATTCACTTAACGCATTTGTTAAGCATATCAAAGTAAAGTAACCAATAATGATAAATGGGATATAACCATTTATCATTAATTTATCAGTAAATAAAGCTAAGTTTTTTATGCTTTAAACATTGAAACGGAAGTGCATTACATCACCGTCATTCACTATATACTCTTTGCCTTCTACCCGCATTTTACCTGCTTCCTTAACTGCTGCTTCCGATTTAAAATGTATATAATCAGTATATGAAATTACCTCTGCACGAATAAATCCCTTTTCAAAATCGGTGTGTATTACACCTGCTGCTTGTGGTGCTTTAAATCCTTTGGTAATTGTCCATGCTCTTACTTCCTGAACACCTGCTGTAAAATAAGTAATCAGATTAAGTAATTTATAGGCTTCTTTTATCAGCTTAGCAACTCCTGATTCATTTAAACCCAAGTCAGCCAAAAACGCAACACGATCTTCAAAACTCTCTAATCCTGCAATATCAGCTTCAATAGCAGCACTAATAATTATCATTCCTGCACCTTCTTTTTGAGCAGCATCTTTTACCATCTCCACGTATTTGTTACCTTTTACAACGGATGCTTCATCCACATTACACACATACAAAACAGGCTTTGCGGTAAGCAGAAACAAATCTTCAACGTGTTTTGCTTCTTCTTCTGTAGCATCACAATTACGTGCAGATTGCCCCGACTCTAAATGATTTTTATATTTAAGTAAAGCACCTTCTGCTTTTGCAGCATCTTTATCACCTGTTTTGGCAGCTCTGCTAATGCGTTGCAATTTTTTCTCAATACTTTCCAAATCTTTTAACTGCAACTCGGTATCAATAATTTCTTTATCCCGTATTGGGTTTACACTACCATCTACATGTATAATATTATCGTTATCAAAGCAACGCAATACATGTAATACAGCATCCGTTTCGCGAATGTTTGCCAAAAACATATTTCCCAAGCCTTCGCCTTTGCTTGCTCCTTTTACCAATCCGGCTATATCTACAATTTCAATGGTAGTGGGTAATATGCGTTGAGGATTGATAAGTTTAGCCAGTTCATTTAATCGCTCATCCGGAACAGTAATAGTTCCAACATTGGGTTCGATTGTACAAAAAGGAAAATTTGCTGCTTGCGCTTTTGCATTACTTAAACAATTAAATAAAGTTGATTTTCCTACGTTGGGCAACCCAACAATCCCACATTTCAATGCCATTTTTATGTATTAATTATTTTGCTTTGAGTTTTTGTATTAAACATATTAAACTCTATTTGAGTTTTTATTATTTAAAATTATTTGATAAACTGTTTCATATCCGAAATTAGTTTTTCAGCCAAATGGTTAGCAGTAGCTTCACTTTGACTTTCAGCATAAATTCTGATAATTGGCTCGGTATTGGATTTGCGTAAATGCACCCACTCTTTATCAAATTCTATTTTAACGCCATCAATTGTATTAATAGGTTTTGAGCTATATTTATCCTGAATTTTTTGCATTAATCCGTCTAAGTTAATATCAGGAGTAAGTTCAATTTT
>JACFNJ010000164.1 GCA_019454865.1 Bacteroidia bacterium | reverse complement strand
TAAAAACACATAACAAAAATAAAAGGAGGCCAAAAAAATGACCTCCTTTTATTGCTCCCTGACCTGGGCTCGAACCAGGGACCTACTGATTAACAGTCAGTCGCTCTAACCAGCTGAGCTATCAAGGAGTTTGGTTAGACTTTCAAAATACAAATTTTGTTTCTGAAAGGGGATGCAATATTAGTTTATAAAGATTAAAAATGCAATATTTGCAAAAAAATAATTTAAATACATTTATAAATGAGCTTATTAGTTGTTGGCAGCGTGGCTTTTGATGCCATCGAAACCCCATTTGGGAAAACAGATAAAATTATAGGAGGTGCAGCTTCTTATATTAGTTTAACGGCAAGTTACTTTACTAAAAAATCAAAATTAGTAGCAGTTGTAGGCGAAGACTTTCCAAATGAATTTATTCAAAAACTTCAAGATAAAGGAGTAGATACTGAAGGATTACAAATTAAAAAAGGAGAAAAATCTTTTTTTTGGAGTGGCAAGTACCATACCGATATGAACACAAGAGACACATTGGTAACCGAGCTTAATGTGTTAGGAACATTTGACCCTATAATACCGGATTCGTATCAGGATTGCGAGTATTTAATGTTAGGCAATTTATCTCCTGCTGTACAACAAACAGTATTAAATCGTTTACAAAAACGCCCAAAATTGGTAGTGATGGACACCATGAACTTTTGGATGGAAGTTGCATTGGATGAATTGAAACAAACATTAAAAAATGGTAGATGTACTTTCAATTAATGATGAAGAAGCAAGACAACTTTCAGGCGAATACTCATTGGTTAAAGCAGCTGAGAAAATTCAAGCAATGGGGCCAAAATATTTAATCATTAAAAAAGGAGAAAACGGTGCACTTTTGTTTTATCAAAAAGAAGTATTTTTTGCTCCGGCATTACCGCTTGAAGATGTATTTGACCCAACCGGTGCTGGCGACACATTTGCAGGAGGATTTATAGGGTACTTAGCCAAAACAAATGACATCAGTTTTGAGAACATGAAAAATGCAATTATTTATGGCTCGGCTATGGCAAGTTTTTGTGTTGAAAAATTTGGCACAGAACGTTTGAATGACCTTACTGACGAAGATTTAAATCAACGGGTTAATCGTTTTAAAAACCTGATTAAGTTTAATCTCGCAGCTTTATAACAAACTGCTTGTTTAGTATTTCACTTTTTCTACATTTGTTTGAAATAATACATATCAAAAACGAATGGCAAAACAAAAAACCTCGTCTAATGAAGATAACAATCCGGTAGAATCCATGATGAGTTATCTGATAGAAGCAGCACAACTTATTAAAATTGATAAACATATATTAGAAGTTTTAAAATACCCCAAAAAAATAGTTTCTGTATCAGTGCCTGTAAAAATGGATAATGACACGGTTCAAATATTTCCGGGATATCGCGTAATACATAATACCAGCTTGGGTCCATCAAAAGGCGGAATACGCTACAGCATGGATGTAAACGAGGATGAAGTGCGGGCATTAGCAGCTTGGATGACTTGGAACTGCGCAGTTGTTGGGCTTCCGTATGGTGGTGGTAAAGGAGGAATAAAATGCGACCCTACTAAATTAAGCAAAGGCGAATTGGAACGGCTCACACGAAACTATACGGCATTAATGTCGGATGTGTTTGGACCGGATAAAGATATTCCGGCTCCGGATATGGGTACAGGACAACAAGAAATGGCTTGGATAATGGATGAATATTCAAGAATTGTAGGAAAACATTCGCCTGCCGTAGTTACTGGAAAGCCCATACCACTTGGAGGTTCGTTAGGAAGGGTTGAAGCTACCGGAAGAGGAATTATGGTGGCTACACTCGGAGCACTTGAAAGCCTTTCGATATTACCTGCCGATTGCACATGTGTTGTTCAAGGGTTTGGAAATGTAGGTTCTATATCTGCTAAATTATTGGCAGACCAAGGAGTAAAAATAATAGCTATAAGCGATGTAACAGGCGGATATTATAATCCAAATGGAATTGATATAGATGCTGCAATCCAACATAAAAATAAAAACGGTGGATTATTAAAAGGATTTGCAGCAGAAAAAATTTCGAATGCACAATTGCTCGAACTGAAAACAACAATTTTAATTCCGGCAGCTATGGAAAATCAAATTACTCTGAACAATGCTTCAAAAATTAAAGCAAAACTAATAGTAGAAGGAGCAAACGGACCAATAACAGCCGGAGCTGATAAAATTTTAAATAAAAAAGGGATAATTATAGTGCCTGATATATTAGCAAATGCCGGAGGAGTTACCGTGAGTTATTACGAGTGGGTTCAAAATAAAGCCGGTGAGTATTGGACAGAAGAGCGAGTAAACCAACAAGCAGATGATACAATAAGAAGGGCATTAAAAACAATTTTTTATACAGCACAACGCTACAAAGTTTCTTTACGAATTGCTGCTTATATTGTTTCAATAAACAAAGTAACCGAGGCTTTTGAATTAAGAGGATCTTGTTAAATTTATAAACAAAAAATTATGATACACAAAGAAGGAAGTACAACTATATCTATAACATTAGCAGTATTGTTTGCCATTAATGCTATTGTGCAATTTCTATTACCCGAAATGGTATTGGTTCAAAATATATTTCTGATTTTATCGATTGGGCTGCTAATAATTGTTCTTCAATTCTTCAGAAACCCTAAAATTACACCTACACTGGGTGAAAATCTTGTAATATCACCGGCTGATGGCAAGGTAGTAGTAATTGAGCAGGTTGAAGAAACAGAATATTTTAAAGAAAAGCGCTTACAAATATCGGTGTTTATGTCGCCATTTAATGTGCATGTAAATAGAAATCCTGTGGGCGGGTTAGTTAAATATTTTAAATACCACAAAGGGCTGTATTTAGTTGCATGGCATCCTAAATCATCAACAGAAAATGAAAGAACAACTACAGTAATTGAAACCAAATCGGGAGTTCAAGTATTATTTCGTCAAATAGCAGGAGCTTTAGCAAAACGAATTGTTTGGTATGTAAAGGAGGGACAACATGTTGCACAAGCAGACGAAATGGGCTTTATTAAATTTGGTTCACGCGTTGATATCTTTGTGCCAATCGGAACAAAAATTAATGTTGAACTTAACCAGGTGGTAAAGGGAGGACGAACTGTATTGGCAGAATTGAAATAATTAAGTATTTATTTAACTTTAATTCATTAATTTAGCACCAAAATAGAATACAGAATATGAAAAAATTATTTTTAAGTGCAATGGTTTTAGGAATGTTTGCTTCCGTTGGATATGCTCAAACAACACCTAAAGACAAGAAGCCAAAAGCAAAAACAACTGAAGCGGAAGTAAAACAAGCACCACAATCCAATCAAGTAATTTCAACCGATGCGTTGCCTGCGGAAGAAAAAAAGAGTGAAAAAAATTGTGACATGACTGAAAAGAAAAGTTGTGGTAGCGAAAAAAGCAAAAAATCTTGCTGTAGCTCAAAAAAATCTTCGTAATAAAAAAACCGATTCAAAAGAATCGGTTTTTTTATTGCTTTAATTCTGTCTCCATATTTCACCGTTAATTACAACTTCATCCACCAAATAAACACCAAAACGATAAGGGATATAAGCCAATGACGGTATCGTTTTAGTAATAATAAAATTTGCTCGCTTGCCTATTGTAATACTTCCTACCTCATTACTCATCTCAATAGCACATGCTCCATTAATGGTAGTTGCATTAAATGCTTCTTCAGGGGTTAGTTTCATTTTAATACACGCTAATGCTACAACAAAACTCATTCTTCCATTAGGAGACGAGCCCGGATTATAATCACTTGCAAGGCACACGGGCAATCCTGCATCTATCATTTTTCGTGTAGGTGAATAAGGAATACCCAAAAAGAATGAACAATTAGGAAGTGCAACAGGCATGGTATTGCTATTTAATAAACATTCAATTTCTTCGTTTCCGGTATATTCCAAATGATCTACACTTAATGCGTTATGTTTTACTGCAACTTGAACTCCACCGGTGTACCCCAATTCATTGCCATGTATTTTAGCTTTTAATCCATGCTTACTTGCAGCTGTTAATATTCTATCCGTTTCATCAACTGTAAAAAATCCCTGGTCACAAAAAACATCACAATAATCAGCAAGTTTTTCATTTACAATTTGAGGAAGCATTGTATTAATAATTAAATCCATATATGCCTCTCTATTGTTTTTAAAAATAGCAGGTATTGCATGTGCACCAAGAAAAGTAGATTTAGTTGGAATTGGAGAAATTGCTTTAAGGCGTTTAATTACTCGCAACATTTTTATTTCATCCTCTACTGTAAGTCCGTATCCACTTTTAATTTCTATTGCTCCTGTTCCATATCCAATTACTTCATATAGTCTTTCCTTTGCACTTTCAAACAACTCGTCTTCACTCATCGTAGCCAATTTTTTAGCAGAGTTTAATATACCACCTCCGGCTGCTGCTATCTCTTCATAACTCTTGCCATGTATTCGCATTTCAAACTCTTCTTCACGGCTTTTTGCAAATACTAAATGCGTATGCGAATCAACAAAACATGGTAATATCATTCTGCCTTTTACATCTACCACTGTTGTATCAGCCGATATAGAAGGAAGGTCTTTCATTTCGCCAAAACTCATTATTAAGCCATTATCAGTAAGTAGAAAAGCATTTGATATTTTTTCAAAAACATTCATTTCTTTTCCTGATTTTCTTTTTGAAGCATCTGTTGTAATTACACCATACAACGATTGTATATTGATAAAAAGAGTTTGTGCCATAATTGGAAAGCAAATAACAAAACAGATAGTAGATTTAAAAATATTGTAACCGATATCTGTATGTTTCTTGTATCTTTTTGGTATCTATCTTTAAAATGCAATGTATTACTAAAAGTAATATTGCGGTATTTTTATATAGCACGACTAATATAGTTTTGTATCTTGCACAGAATTTTAAACAATACTTAATGAGTACAAGAGAATTTACACTTCAATTATCGGGTTTAGAACCATTAACCATTTTTGAAGGATCAAATTTTATAAATGTAGGTGAGCGAACCAACGTAACGGGTTCAAAAAAATTTCTTCGATTAATAAAAGAAGGAAAGTTTGATGAAGCACTTGAGATAGCTAAAGAACAAGTAGAAGGAGGTGCTCAAATTATAGATATTAACATGGATGAAGGAATGATTGATGGAGTGGAAGCCATGGTTAAGTTTTTGCATTTAGTAATGTCGGAGCCGGATATTGCTAAGGTTCCTATCATGATTGATTCGTCCAAATGGGAAATAATTGAAGCAGGTTTAAAATGTGTTCAAG
>JACFNJ010000163.1 GCA_019454865.1 Bacteroidia bacterium | reverse complement strand
CTGGAAAAGCATTAGTAACATAAATAATTCATGGAATGCCGGAATTGGAGCATTGGTATTTTTTAGAGGGGATAGAACTCAAACTACATCTATTACAAATTCAAGCATTGTACCTAACAATAATACGATGGACTATGCTGGCGAAATAAATAGTGGAGATATAACTGTAAACTTAGATTTTGATAATAGTGGCCCTATTGATGACCAAGGCTATAACTTAGTTGGCAATCCGTATCCAAGCCAAATAAAATGGGATAATGTAAGTATTGATAAAGGGGTTTCGGTTGATGACTATTATTACATTATAAATCCTAATACTAAAAATTACGTATCGGATAACAATTCAAATATTGCAATTGGTCAAGGTTTCTTTGTTCGCACTACTGCTGCTAGTCAATCCATAACCTTTAAGGAGAATAATAAATCAAATAATGCACATACTTCATATTTTAAAACAAATGCATTGCCATTTACAATTAAAATGAATTTGGATAGTGTGCAATATGATATTGCTAAGATTGTATTTAAAACAAATGCATCAAGAAATTATGTATTTAAAGAGGATGCAATGAAATTAGAAAACCCATCTTATAATATTGCCTTTTTAACTCCTAACAATAAATTAGTACAAAACAACGTAATAGATTATTTTTCAAATAACGGTATTGATACTTTTGAATTGAATGTAACTTCAACTGGTAATAGAAATTACACGCTTAACTTTAGCAATTTACAAGATATTCCTACACTTCGTTCGATATTGCTATATGATAAATTTACAAGCAGTATCACTAATATACGAAATTCAAGTTTCTATACATTTACAATTAATAATGGTAATTCACTTACCTATGGAAATCGTTTCTTATTAATTTTTACAGACCAATACAATCCACTTCCGATTCAATTGTTAAGCTTTAATGGGTATCGTGCTGAAAAACTAAATGTGCTTAACTGGATAACTGCAAATGAGAAGAATATTAATCACTTTGAAATAGAACGTTCATTGGATAATAAAACATTTGAAAGTATTGGGTTAGTAAAAGCAACAAATACAGCAAGCAAAAGTGAATATATATTTAATGATATTGACATTCCTAAGGAATTTAACACAATATATTACCGTTTAAAAGTTGTTGAAAACAAAACAATAAGCTACTCACAAACGATTGCAGTACATTTTAACAATAGCATTTCAAATTCAATAGACATATACCCTAATCCTGTAAAAACCAACTTCATTATTACGAACTTTGAAAACGCAACAACAATAAAATTATATGATGTATGGGGTGTTCAACAAAGTTTGGTAACACAAAACAATCAAATAGATATTTCAACACTTCCAACTGGCACATACTTATTAGTAATAACAACCAACCAAGGAGAGAACCTAACCAAGAAAATTATAAAAGAATAAAAACAGACATGCTTAAAAATTTCAATTGTAAACCATTAATTTTAATTTTATCATCAGCTATATTATTTGCAAATAATACTTCTGCTCAAAGTAATTATGATAGTTATGAAGAGGAATATAGAAGTTTATATTTAAATGGTTATTCAGAAGATGACTACAGAAGAGAAGAAGAAAAGAAATACAAACGTACATACAACGAGGAAGACTTATATAATGGAAGATATAGAAACAAGTCATACAATAATTCTTCTAATGGATACAGCACAAATTCAGTATTTGGATGGGGTAATATAACCGGGAAAAAAAATAAAGAAAGCGAAGACATTGTAGTAGAAACTGAGAAAGAAATACCAAAGAAAAAATTTAATCGCTGGGAAGGAATTGAAAATGGGGTACAGGAAAACACTAAAGATAAAGATAATTTATTTAGTGGAATTTTAGGTTTTATTTCACCGGATAAAGAAAAGCATCAACCCGAAACTAAAGAACCGGAAATTAAAGGACCACCTCCAATGCCTGATGAGCCGGATGTGCCAATCAATCAATATTCAATTGTTTTATTTATTTTAGGATTACTTTATGTTTCTAAAAATATTCTTCAAACGAAAATTACAAACTAGTTAATATACCAAACAAAAAGAGGCTGTCAATTTGATAGCCTCTTTTTTATTAAATCATTTTTATAAATTTTAGCTTATAAAGAAATTCGCTTAAATGCAGTTACAGTTAATCCCTTTTCTGCCTTATCCAACATTTGAGATACTGTTAAACTTCCATCTTTAACAAACTCCTGGTTTAACAAAGTAGATTCTTTATAGAACTTACTTAATTTACCTTGAGCAATTTTTTCAATCATATTTTCAGGCTTTCCTTCAGCACGTACTTGCTCTTTAGCTATTTCCAATTCACGTTCAATAGTTGAAGCATCAACACCATCTTTATCAACAGCCACAGGGTTTAAAGCAGCAACTTGCATTGCAGCATCTTTTCCAGCTATAAAGTTTTCATCTGTAGCATTGTTATTTAAAGCTACAAGCACACCCAAACGATTAGCACCATGTATATATGCAACAATATTATTGGCCTCCATAATTTCGTACTTAACTACGTCAATTTTCTCACCAATTTTTCCAACATATTCCAATAAGCGTGCACTTATCGGCTGTCCATCAAGATCCAATGTTTTTAAAGTATCTGCATCAACAGGTTTGTGAGTTAATGCTAAATCAGCAATTGAATTAGCAAATTTCACAAAATCTTCATTTTTAGCTACGAAGTCTGTTTCGCAACTTAATTGAATAATTACTCCTAACTTTCTATCACTACTTGTTTTAGCAATAATTGCTCCTTCTTTTGCCTCACGATCTGCACGAGCTGCACTAACTTTAGCACCCTTTTTACGAAGAAAATCAATTGCTCCTTCGAAATCACCATTACTCTCTATAAGTGCCTTTTTACAGTCCATCATACCAGCACCTGTCATTTGACGAAGTTTATTAACTTCTGCTGCACTAATTGTACTCATTATTTTTTAGTATTAATTAATTTGAAATATTTTTATACAAAAATCGACCATTAAAGGTCGATTTTATTATGCTTCAGCAACTTCTTCCGATTTTTCTTTATCGTTATCCGTTTCTTTTTCTTTTTTACGTTCTGCAACCCCTTCTATAATCGCATCAGTGATAACCTTTGTAATTAATGCAATTGATTTTGCAGCATCGTCATTTGCTGGAATTGCATAATCAACTAATGTAGGGTCTGAATTAGTATCAACCATAGCAAAAGTAGGAATATTTAATTTTTGAGCTTCAGCAACTGCAATGTGTTCACGTTTAATATCAACAATAAACAAAGCAGCCGGCAAACGATTTAAATCAGCAATTCCTCCTAATACTCTGCGCAATTTTTCTTTTTCACGTTCAATCATCAATCGTTCTTTTTTAGCCATATTAGCATAAGTACCATCGGTTGACATTTTGTCTAACGACTGTAATTTCTTAATGGACTTTCGTACTGTAGTAAAGTTTGTAAGCATACCACCCAACCAACGTTCAGTTATAAAAGGCATATTTACTCGCTTTGCTTCATTTTCGATAATTTCCTTAGCTTGCTTTTTAGTAGCTACATAAAGAACTCTGCGACCAGATTTTACAATATTTTTAATGGCATTAGCGGCCTCTTCTAACTTAACACCTGTTTTGTTAAGATCGATAAGGTGGATTCCATTTTTCTCCATAAAAATATATGGTGCCATTTTTGGATTCCATTTGCGGGTTAAGTGACCAAAATGTACTCCCGCTTCCAACAACTCTTGTTGTGTGATTTGTGACATATAATTTTAATAAATAAATTTTAACGTTTAACGAATTGGAAACGCTTACGGGCTTTCTTTTGTCCCGGTTTTTTACGCTCAACCATACGTGGGTCACGTGTCATTAAGCCTTCAGCTTTCAATATAGGTTTCAATTCTTCGTTGTGAGCAACTAATGCGCGAGCTACTCCTAATTTAATAGCATCTGCCTGACCGGATATTCCACCACCATTAACATTACACTTTACATCAAATTGTCCTAAAGTATTTGTAACTTCAAATGGATGTAAAATACTGTGTTGTAATACCAATGTAGGGAAGTATGCCTTTGGCTCACTGCCGTTTACTTCAAATTTTCCGGTACCCGGTGTTAAATAAACACGAGCAATTGAAGTCTTTCTTCTACCTAATGCGTTTATTACTTCCATTTCTTAGAATTTTATTTCTTTTGGTTGTTGTGCTGCATGGGGATGTTCACCACCAGCATAAACATATAAATTTTTAAATATTTGACGACCAAGTTTATTGTTTGGCAACATACCTTCAATAGCATGTTCAACAGCATAAGTAGGGCGTTTTTGCATCATATCATTTGCTGATACGAAACGCTGACCTCCCGGATGTCCGGAATAAAACACATATTCTTTATCCTTCATTTTATTTCCGGTAAAACGTGCTTTATCTGCATTGATAACGATAACGTTATCGCCACAATCAACATGAGGAGTAAAGCTTGGCTTATGCTTACCTCTTAAAATGTTTGCCAATCTAGTGGCAAAACGACCAACTGTTTGGCCCTCTGCATCAAACACAAACCACTCCTTGGTTACAGTGGCTTTGTTAGCTGATTTTGTTTTATAACTTAATGTATCCACAACCTAATAATTTATGATTTAGGGGTGGCAAAAGTACGGTATCCTTTTTTAATTCACAACTAATTGTGAAAAAAAGATACATTTAACACACTTTAAATCAAAAAATCCTCTTTATCAAAGTATTAGTAATTACACAAAAGTGCCTTATCAATTGCTTCAACATTAATTGGAGCGATAAGGAACTATAAGATTGAACTTAGGAATTTTAACCTCAAACTTTCTTCCATCAATTTGTCTTTCCATGGTATAACTACCGTACATCTGCCCTATTTCTGATTCTATAACACAGCACGAAACATATTGATGACTTTCTCCTGGCTCTAAAACAGGTTGAAGCCCAACAACACCATCACCTTTTACTTCTGTTTTAGCAATAGCCAAATCGGTAATATACCAATGTCGTTTTAGCAACTTTACAGTAAAATCTCCTTCATTTGAAATTGTAATTCGGTATGCAAACATGTTGGAAGTGTTTTTTTCTTTTTCCAAATTGTTTTGGTAAAACACTTCTACTGTAATTCTAATATCATTTGTTATAGCTACTTGCATACTTTATTTATACTTCATGCAATTTAGTAATTTTTAAAATAATAATTATAGTTAGCTATCTAATCTACGGAATGAGCTTAAAATAATAAACAAATCTTTTTCAATGGCATACGTTTTAGCATAGATAAAATTCAATTTTTCGGCAATATTAGGTTCTACACTAATAGTATTACTTGATGGGAATAAAATTCCGTCTTTTATCTTAG
>JACFNJ010000162.1 GCA_019454865.1 Bacteroidia bacterium | reverse complement strand
ATTTGTTGGTAATCTTAACAGTTGATTCGTATCTAATAAACTCTTTTTGTTCAAGGCATTGCCTAAATAAGCTTTTATAAATTTCTAAGTTTTCAGGAAGAATATATTTTAAGTATGATTCTCCACGTTTTAGCTCAATATTAAAATGCTCTTTGTATCCGGTGTATTTTTGGTTATTGAAAAAAACCAAATTAAAGTTGGTATCTAATATAATGTGCTCAGAAGGCGAGTTGTTAAAAATTGATTTTAAATAGGCTTCAGATTTTTTTAGTTCGGATAAATTTACTTTTTTTCTAATATAATTAGCAAGCATGTCTGCTACGGTTTCAAAAAGTTTTAACTCTTCATCATTAAAATCGGCACATTTTTCCAAATTACACAGTTCATCAATATAACTCAATTGAATTACACCAATCGGCATATTGTCATTTAAAATTTCAATAGAATGTTGTGATTTATTTTCAATAAAATTTTCCGTATTATATGATTTGCCATTAAGTACTACTTGCACACCAGAACATTCCGGGTAAGATAATGAATTTTGAATAAGGGAAGGAATTTGCTTAATTATAGAATCATCTTCGGTATTTATTGTATTTAACAAGTCGGATATTTTATAAACAGCATGTAGTTCTTTGTTTCGTTCCTTTAGTTTGTTTAAGGCTTCAAGTTTTTCTTTATTATTATTTAGTGCATTTATTGCAATGCTTACGTTTTGTGCTATTCTGTTTAACACCAACAGTTCATGTTCGTTAAATGCATTTATTTCTGATGAATAAATTGTTAAAACATAGCGTTCAGTTTTTTCATGTTGAAGCGCAAATGCTGCAATTGAAGGAAAACCTGCTGCTTTTGATCTTTCTAAAAAAGGAAAATACCTCTCATCAATTGTAAAGTCATTTAATACTATAGAACCTCCTTTTCGTAATACAGTGGCTGTTGGTCCTCTACTAAGTAATTCATTATTTAAATCAATATATAATTTATCCAAATAATCTGTTTTACCGTATGCTGATAATGGTTTTATTACTTGAACTATCTCTTTTGAATCTGGTTTTTTGCTAATCCATGCAAGCTTATAACCGCCATACAAAACCATACTTTTACATATTTCATCAAATAATATTTTCTCACTTTTTATGTTTAAAATGTGGTCATTTATTTTGTTAAGTAATTCTAACTCTCGTATCGTTTTATCCAATAACATAGTTTTATTGGCTATGGAAGTAATGTTTACATGAATTCCGGTATTCAATATTGAGCCATCTTCTAATTCTATTGCATATTGTGTTACATGAAACCGTTGCACTACACCATCAACTCTTTCAATTTCAATCTCTTTATCTAAAACACTTGAGCCGTCTTTTATTTTTTTACTTCTTATGTTTCTCCATTCAGCTTTTATCTCGTCATCAATTAAATCGAATAAAATATTTGGATTCTCCTTAATTTTGGCTGCTTCAACTCCAATAAAATTATAAATATTTTCACTTAAATAAATGAATTTAGCCGATTGGTCAGGGTATAGTATGTACTGATATATTACCAAATTAGGAAGTTTGCTTCCTAATAAGTCTAAAACTTCGCATTGTGCGGCTGTTATTTTATGGTTTTTCATATCAGCATTGTAAAATTATAGAAAAAATAATTTAATTACTAAATAAAATGAGTAATAGAAAAATAAGAACCCTTTCTTATAACTTAATAAGATGAAATACTTTATAGTTATCAGCAAGTGTTATTTTGCTTATTTTTGTTTAGATTAATTATAAATAAATATAAAATTTAGAGTATCTTCGTACCGTTTTTACAGTATGGCACAAGAAGAAAATATTATAGACCAAGTAGTTAGCCAAGAGTATCAATATGGGTTTACTACAGATATTGAAATGGATATTGCCCCAAAAGGGCTAAATGAAGATATCGTAAGATTTATATCAAAGAAAAAAAATGAACCGGAATGGATGCTTGAGTTTCGATTAAAAGCATTCCGATATTGGCAAACGATGGAGCTGCCGGAGTGGCAAAACTTTAAATACCCAAAGGTGGATTTTCAGGATATAAGCTACTATGCAGCACCAAAAGAAAAGAAAAAACTGAACAGTTTGGATGAAGTAGATCCGGAATTACTTAAAACGTTTGAAAAACTTGGAATTTCATTAGCTGAACAAAAACGATTAACCGGAGTAGCTGTGGATGCTGTATTTGATTCCGTTTCAATTGGTACAACTTTCCAAAAACAGTTATTAGAAAAAGGAGTTATATTTTGCGCTATTAGCGAAGCAATACAAGAACATCCGGAATTGGTAAAAAAATACTTGGGTTCAGTAGTTCCTTATACCGATAATTTTTATGCAGCTTTAAATGCAGCGGTTTTTAGTGATGGCTCATTTGCATATATCCCAAAAGGTGTTCGTTGCCCGATGGAACTTTCTACCTATTTTAGAATGAATGCAAAAAACACCGGACAATTTGAGCGAACATTAATTATTGCTGAAGAAAAATCACACGTAAGCTACTTGGAAGGCTGCACTGCACCTATGCGAGATGAAAACCAACTGCATGCAGCAGTAGTTGAATTAGTAGCAATGGAAGATGCCGAAATAAAATATTCAACGGTTCAAAATTGGTATCCCGGTGATAAAGATGGAAATGGCGGTATTTACAATTTTGTAACCAAAAGAGGTATCTGCCAAGGCAATCGCGCTAAAATAAGTTGGACACAAGTTGAAACCGGTTCAGCCAGAACCTGGAAATACCCAAGTTGTATATTACGCGGTGATGATTCGGTAGGAGAGTTTTTTTCAGTAGCTGTAACTAATAATATGCAAGAAGCGGATACCGGAACTAAAATGATTCATATTGGTAAAAACACCAAAAGCCGAATTGTATCCAAAGGTATCTCTGCTGGCAAGTCACATAATTCATACCGAGGATTAGTGAAAGTGAGTAAAAAAGCAGACGGGGCGCGCAATTATACGCAGTGCGACAGTATGCTTATTGGTGATAAATGTGGTGCTCACACTTTTCCATATATTGAGGTAAATAATAAAACTGCAACTGTAGAGCATGAAGCAAGTACAAGTAAAATAGGTGAAGACCAAATTTTTTATTGCAACCAAAGAGGTATTCCAACCGAGGAAGCTATTAGCTTAATAGTAAATGGATTTTGCCGTGAAGTATTAAATCAACTTCCTATGGAGTTTGCTGTAGAAGCGCAAAAATTATTGGCTGTTTCACTTGAAGGCTCTGTTGGATAACAAATCATAAATTTTAAAATTATAATCAAAAATACAAATAGCAAATACAATGTTATTAGAAATAAAAAACTTAAAAGCAGAAATAGAAGGAAAATCAATTTTAAACGGAATTAACTTAACCGTAAAACCTGGAGAAGTGCATGCGATAATGGGACCGAATGGTGCCGGAAAGAGTACTTTGTCATCGGTTTTGGCTGGTCGTGCTGATTATACAGTTACAGATGGGCAAGCAATATTAAATGGAAAAGATTTATTAGAGATGTCTCCGGAGGAACGTGCATGCGAAGGTGTGTTTTTGGCTTTTCAATATCCGGTTGAGATACCTGGTGTAAGTACTACCAATTTCTTAAAAACTGCTATCAATGAAAGGCGTAAATACAAAGGGTTGGAACCAATGGAAGCAACTGAGTTTTTAAAACTGATGCGTTCTAAAATGGAGTTGATGGAAATGGATAAAAACTTGGCATTACGTAGCCTTAATGAAGGGTTTAGCGGTGGAGAGAAAAAACGAAACGAAGTATATCAAATGGCTATGCTTGAGCCAACACTTGCAATTTTAGATGAAACCGATTCGGGTTTAGATATTGATGCGTTGAAATTGGTTTCAAATGGTGTAAATAAATTACGTACACCTGAGCGCTCATTTATTGTTATAACACACTACCAACGATTGTTGGATTACATTGTACCGGATTTTGTGCATGTACTTTATAAAGGTAGAATTGTAAAAAGTGGTACAGCCGAATTGGCTAAAGAGCTTGAAGCAAAAGGATATGACTGGATTAAAGAAGAAGTAGAAGCAAGCAAAGCTGTTACAGTTTAATAATTTCATGATGGAATATTTTCTATGTATGATGAAATTTTTATAATTAAAACTACCAATGAGTTTACAACAAATAGCAAAACAAGAATTTAATAAACAAAAAGAGAATGCTGCTTCTAATCAATTGTTTTCGTTACAAGAAAAAGCATTCGCTGAGTTTGAAAAAATTGGATTTCCTACATTGAAACACGAAGAATGGAAATACACCAACTTAAAACCAATAACTGAAGGTAATTTTGTAGTAAATCATGCTACAAATGCGGATTGTAAAGCAATTATTGCTCAATCGGTTTATTCAAAACTAAATGCGCATTTATTGGTATTTATTAATGGTGATTTTTCTTCAGATTTGTCTTTTATTAAACAAGAGGCAAGTACTATTACAATGAGTACATTACTTGAAGCAAGAACCCAAAAACACCAAGCATTTGAAACACATTTTGGCAAATATGCAAAGATAGAAAACCAAGCATTGAACGCATTAAACACCGCATTGCTACACGATGGAGCATTTATTCATATACCTTCGGGGCAAAAGTTAGAATTGCCGATAGTTGTATTGAACATTGCTGATACAACCGAAGATACTGCATTAATTCAACCACGAAACTTAATAGTAGTAGAAAAAAATGCTGAGGCATTTGTAATTGAAGCTTACTTAAATATCGGTTCGCAATCGTCATTTACCAATGTAGTAAATGAGATTTTTGTGGGTGAAAATGCTCATTTGGAACATTATAAAATTCAACAAGAAGTAGGGGAAACTTATCAAAATAATTTTACCCAAATTTTTCAAGAAGCAAATACCAATATAAATCAGGTTACATTAATGTTGGATGGATTGTTTATTCGTAATAATTTACATTTTTACATGAATGGACAAAATTGTAATAGCTTGCTTTATGGTTTGTATATATTGGATAAACAAAATTTTGTAGATAATCATTCCTTGGTTGATCATGCAAGCCCTAATTGCTTTAGTGATGAAAAATACAAAGGAATACTAATGGATAAATCAACGGCAGTATTCAATGGTAAAATAATTGTTCATCCTGATGCGCAAAAAACGAATGCTTACCAGCGAAACCAAAACGTATTATTAAGTAACGATGCTACTGTAAATACCAAACCTCAATTAGAAATTTTTGCAGATGATGTAAAATGTACGCATGGTGCTACAATAGGGCAGTTGGATGAAGAGCCTATGTTTTATATGCGTAGCAGAGGGATAACAGAAGACACAGCACGTAAAATGCTGCTAAATGCCTTTGCCAACGATATAGCCGA
>JACFNJ010000161.1 GCA_019454865.1 Bacteroidia bacterium | reverse complement strand
ATTTACTAACCCAAAACCGCCCAAGCCAATCATTTGGATTTCCTCCGGGTTGAAATACAGCCTCCGTATTACTCAATACACGCCATTGCATGTTTTCATTTTTTCTGTATAATAATACTAAGCTATCTTCAGTAGTAATTGAATTAAAAAGTTCTTCATCTAAAAATGCTGAGCTACTTCCATCATAAGCAAAAAACGCCCAACATGTAAATGGAATCGGCATTGCTCCATATACACTCCAATACCTTTCTTTACTAATTCTTAAGCCTCTTTCGCGTGCATCTCCTTGTGTTGGTCCCACCCAATGGTGCTGAATGGTAAGTTGTACAGTATCTGTAATGTTTTGAACATTTAAACTAACCTTTGCATTATCTACAACAGTTACTCCTTTTTTGGTTAAAGTAACCTTTTCGGAGGTATGTGCTAAAGCGTAATTATTATCTTCATCTATTAAAGCGTAACTATAGTCTTTTGAAATAGGTATATTCACATTTACGCTTCCCTTTCCTTGATTTAATATGGCTTCTATTGTTTGATTTGTTTTATCCTTGAAAAACACATTAACTTTTACTTTACTTGTTTCGTTAGTTTTTGTTTTGTATCTGTTTAATTCTAATAAATCCAAAGTTAGTATGTTGCCTGATGTATCCGTGTGTGATTGTAACACAATAATATCATAATGTCCTTTCTTTAAAATGTATTGATCAAAAAAATCATTTAAAGAAACAGATGTGTGTTTTTGAAATTCTTCTTTTAATTTAGAAGTATTTACACTCATAAATTTATATTTATTAAGATAGCTTTTGCAAGCCACAAAAAATGCAGAATCTCCCATTATAGTGCGTAAAACATGTGCCATTAAAGCACCTTTTTTATAAACATGTGTGCCATAAGTATGTGCTTCATCCATATTTGCAACACTTTTGTAACCATTATCTGAAGTAGGAGCATTTACTAATACATCGGCTAATTTAGCTTGTAAATCAGCAACCATTGCAGGTTTGCCATACAAACATTCTAAGAATATAGATTCGCAATAGCTTGCCCAGCCTTCATTTAACCACATGTCTTCAGCAGTTTCGCAAGTAGTGGCATTTCCCCACCATTGGTGCGATAGTTCGTGTGCCATTAAGGTTTCAAAATTTGTACTTCCGTCTATTGCATAATATGGATATGCTATGGATGTAGCATGTTCCATTGCCCCACCATTAAATGGAACAATAACATATCCTACTTTTTCAAAAGGGTAAGCACCAAATTTATTTTCAAAACAGGTTAATGCACTGCTTAAGTTTTGGAATGATTGCTTTAGTTTAACGGTGTCTTTGGCTTCTGCCGCTAGTACTATAGGTATATTTCCGTTCAATCCATTATATTCAGTTTTTACAAAAACATATTTTCCAATTGCTATGCCTGCCAAATAAGTAGGAATAGGATGAGCTAATTGCCAATGCCAAATGTGGTTGCCGTTTTGTAAAGCGCTATCAGCTATCAATGTTCCATTGCACACCGCAGAATATGTTGATTGTGTAGTTATGTTAAAGCGGTATAATGCACGGTCAGTAAAATTGTCAAAACATGGAAACCAAGCTTTTCCTAAGTTATGAGGAGTTGAGCTAAATCCAACCCCTAAATTGAAAGCAAAATTCCCCTCAACATAAAACCCTCCCCATGTTGCATCTTTTTGTGGTGCACCATGATAAAACACTGTTACTGTAAATGTGTCCGGAGTATTAATTGGTAGGTCAACTGAAAGGCTAGGTGAATTGTGAATGAAAATTGCATTTTGTTGGTTAATCCAAACGCTATCTACCGTAAAACCTAATAAATCAAGGTTTAACTTATTTGAGGTATCATTCTTTTCCACAATTATTTCTGTCTGCCCTTTTATACCATTGTTTAGCACATTTGCAGCATCAATTGTTATGTTGTAATTAAGTGCCTGATTTACTTGTTGAGAAAAGCTTTTTACAGGGATTAAAAAAAGTATTAAAACTAAAAATTGTAGTGATTTTTTTAACATTATATTATTACATTTGTTAGTTCAATAATATATACTAAAATTGTATAATGCAAAATTACGTTTTAGCAGTTAGAAAATTAATTTAGATAACCGTAAACACTATATAAATATGAAGTTTTTTACACCCTTAGTTTTATTTTTTAAAGTACTGATATTAACCTTTACTTTATCCGTAACATCATTTGCTCAAAGTATGAGTAATTACCAGTTCAGTACTAATACATCTTCGTCATTGTACAGAACCATGGGTAGCTTGATTGATGATATTGATATGACAACAGGCACAACAGTATTAATTGGCGGAAGTCAAAACAATTCAACTTCTGCTATGCAAAGTATCGGATTTGATTTTTGGATAATGGGAGTTAGACAAACTCAATTTAACGTAACTTCCAATGGGTGGGTAGGAATTGGTACAATGGCAGCCGCAAGTTATGGTTTTGGTAGCCCTTGGGCAGGGGTTCGGTTAGCACCAATGTTAGGGGTTGCAGGTCCATCTGGAGGTATTGGAACAAGCTCAATTGGTAGAGTACATTATAAAGTTGTAGGATCTCAAACAAATCGTGTTTTGGTAGTTGAGTTTTTACGAATGGCAATTAATACTACTGTAGTAAATGATACAAATACTTTTCAAGTACGCTTGTATGAATCCACAGGGACAATTGAGTATGTATATGGAAGAATGATTGCTACTTTAACATTGCCTAAAAATTATAATGTTGGCTTTCAATTTTCGCCAACATTGTACAATAATTTAGATGTTACTACAAATACAATTTCGACAAGTAGTACTACCCCGTTTTCAGTCGGTGTGAGTGGTCCAATTGCGAATATACATACACCTACAGCAGGAAACAATCGTGCTTATGTATGGACACCTGACCCTCCTGACGATCCGGGCGTTATTACAATTAACAATATCACATCAAGTTCAATGCGATTAAATTGGATTAATCCATCCAATGAATCCGGATTTGCATTATATCGTTCTACAAATGGTGGATTAACATATCAATATGAAATAACCTTACCTCCAAATTTAACTACATATACAGTTACCGGATTAACATCTAGTACACAATATTCTTGGCGATTATTCTCATATAGAGAAAGCATATCAGCACCTGCTGACGGTGTAGCTACTACATTGCCAGCCAATAAAATTTACACAATAAATAGTGGTAATTGGAATGATCCATCCATTTGGAATACTAGCACTGTACCAACAAGTCAAGATAGTGCTGAGGTTTCAGTTGGGCATTCAGTTATATTTAATGCCGCAACCGGAGCATGTGGTACTTTATTAGTTAAAGGTACTTTGGCATATTGGACTTCCAACGCAAATCAATATTTTGTTGTAAATGGAGATGTTATTGTTTATCCAACAGGTAACTTTAATGCAGGTAGCGGCACAGGCCCGGCTGCAAATCCATTTTATTTATACATTGGAGGTTCAGCACTTACTAGTACTGCAGCAGGAAATTTAATTGTTGATGGAACTTTTGATATGCAAACAACTGCCTCAGTACAAGTGCTTTTTTATGGGACTCAGAATGCAACTGTTACCGGTTCAGGAGCTACTTGCGATATCCCTTTTATATATGTAAATAAAGGAAGCCTGAATAATCAAATTGAGTTTTTAAGAACATTTACACAGCCTTCTTCACTTTCGAGTTATACATCAGTTCAACGAATGATAGTGAATTCAGGTACTATGAAATTATCAGCACCAATTGTTGTTAATTCATTTCACACCTCTATGGTGTATTTTGTTAATAATAACAACTCTCGTTTTTGGTTAAATCATACTGGAATTAATTTAAGCCCGGTACCATTAGTTACTGGAATTGCTACACTTGGTTTATTTGGTGAATTACGAATAGATGCAGGAAAAATAAACTTGGGTACAGGTGCTAATTCTAATTATATAACTACAAACGGAGTATTAAAGTTAAATGGTGGAGAATGTAACCTTAAAGGTAATTTTACAATATTTGGCATAGCCTCAGCTCAGTTATTAGTTTATGGTGGTAAACTTTCTATTGATCCACAAGGATTAAATAATCTTTCAAACAATGTTTCAATTTTTTCAGTAAATACTTCCAGTACATTTGAATTTACTGATGGGTTAATTGAAATTGTAAACCCGCATAGTACAGCACCACTTACATCTACAATTGCATCCATCAATATTCAAAGTGGCGGATACAGAAATATTAGTGGTGGAGCTTTTGCAATAGGCGATGGAGTGTCTATAAAATCAGGTGGAGTATTAAGTAGTTCATGTGGTTTTAATATTATTTCTGCTGTTCCATTACATAAATTAATAATTCGAAATAATTATAGTTCTTCAAATTCACGCTACTGTAGAATAAGCTCCAATTTAATTATTGAGGACTCTTTAATTTTAGAAACAGGAAGTTATTTGCAAACCGGGAGTGCTGGTGTTGGGAGAAAAGTGATAGTTGAAGGACATATAAAAAACAATGGAATTATTTCTGCGGTTTACCCTACTTCAACAGGTCCAGGTGTTGGAAGTATTGAGTTAGAAGGAACTTCTCCTCGAGTAGTATCTGGCGCAGGTACAGCATCATGGTTATCTTTACGTGTTGCAAATACTGGTGGCGTTACATTTTCAAATACAGGTACCTGGGAATTGGAAAGAATAGTAATGGAAAAAGGAAATGTTACAAATGCATTATCGGCAATATCAATAGGTTCAGCATTATATAGAGCTAATATAACTATAGGAGGATTGGATGAGACAACAACAGCCGGAACATTTAGTAATTTGCCAACTATAATTTCAGTTGCTGGTAATCCCAATTATATATATGGTCCCGCTGCTAATAGTATGCAAACAGGTTCTTTCAATGAAATTTCAGCAGGAGCAGCTACTCTTAATTGTTTAACTATTAATGATGCTCAAGGATTAGTTTCGAATAGAAATATAAATATTGAAGATTCATTGAATTTAATTAAAGGTGTTTTAAACATTGGAAATAATTCTCTTGTTTTAGGAACATCTGTAAGTAGTACCGGTAGGTTAACAAGAACATCTGGTTTTGTTCAGTTAGGAAACAATGGCTCATTTACTAGGTGGTACGCAAGTGGAGCAAGGCCACAATTTGAATATTCAACTGGTTTTCCACTTTCAATTGGTTCGCGTGATAGAAGTGTTTTATTCAGCCTAAATACTGGGATTGCTACCGGTGGAAGTATAATGGTTACTCATAATAATATTGTTGGATATACAGATATTACACCTGCTTTTAGCGATGGAGGTATTACTATTAATAGAAGAGTTAATTCGTTTTGGAAATTATCATCACCTACCGCAGTTAACATAGGTGCAGGCAGAATTCTTACTTTACGACTTATAGG
>JACFNJ010000160.1 GCA_019454865.1 Bacteroidia bacterium | reverse complement strand
ATTATTTGAAAAACTCTTTTATCTAATTATATTGACTTCTGAGACAGCCACCATTTATTTAAAAAAGAAAAGGTTCAACAATACAAATTGTTGAACCTTTTAAATTAAAATACTAAAAAATTAGATTTTATACTAATCTATCCCAAGGTACTCTTGAAAGTATTAAAATATAACCAAAAACAAAAAATACTAATGCTTTTTTATGTTTTAAAGTGTCATCCGTTTGTTTTTTGCTAAGAGTTCTTCCTACCTGAACTAATACTATTGCAATAATCATTGTCATTATATGTTCAACTGCGATAAACCGACTTGCTGAATCTTTCATTGCTGCTCCCATACCATTAGCTAATGCCGCATCCACATTTGGACTTATAAAATAAAGAACCAATCCAAGTAGCAATTGTAAATGACATAAGCTAAGAAAAAAGATTTGTGATAGATTATCTTGCTTATCAAAACTACGTTTTTTTGAATTTCCTAAATATGCTTTTGTTATTGCATATAATCCAAAAATTAAAACTGCCCAACCGGCATAATGGTGTAAATGTAAAAAGCCCTTGTACATGATTGTATTTAATTATTATCTACGCAATTTAAAAAGGAATTGTATAATAAAAAATTGTTTAAATAAATCTTATTCAATATTTAACTTTGAATTGATTGCAAGTATTTCAATACACTTAAAAAAGATATCGAGCTTCCATCCGACCAAGATGAATAACTTTTTGTCCCTCTGAAGATTTACCATCGTAAGAAACATTTAACTGCAGATTTGTTCCAATCCTTTGCTGTAAGCTAATACTCCATACTGCGTTCTCACCACTCATCAATCCTTGGAGCATATCATAACCAAGCGGATTTTGAGCATCTCCATTATATGAGATGAGGTAATTACTATACTTCGCATTAAGAACTCCTTGCTTCATCAAACTATAACGAATCTCCACTCCTTGTTCTTTAATCACAGCTGTCTCACCTCCGAGTAACTCCTGGTTAGTTCCTTCAAAATGACCATAATTAGCAGTTAAACGAATTTGAGTTGAAACCTGATAACTTAGTTTTGGTTTCACTTCATAAAAAACATAATTATAGTTTGAGGCCGAAAAAAAATCACTCAAGTATTCTCTATTACCACTTCCAATTGAATTTATGATACTCCAAGATGAGTTTATATTCCAACGAATATTAAATGTGTTTTCAACTCGATTGCGTGTTTCAAATCCATTAGTTAAAAACACACGACTATTTTGTTGTTGGAAATTCCAGTCCATCCCAAAAGTAGGATTACTACGATTAAAGAAAAATGTGTTTCGTAATAATGAATTGTATGTAATCAATGCTGTATCATTAAAATTATTTGCAAATGGATTAAATAACTCCACTAATGATAATCGCAAGGTTTTTCTATCAAACTTTACAGCTGTTAAGTTGCTGAATTTAGCAATATGCTTAACAATACCTTTGCGATTGTGCCACACAGCTGCCGGATTTATATTTAAAGTTTGATTGAATTGGTTAGAGTGTGTTCCTATAAATGAATTTGTTGGTAAAAAAATCTTAATATAATTTGCTAAGTATTTATCTGTAACGGATGCCAACATAAATTCGTTTAACTCGGGTTTGCTGTTTGCGTTAAAATCTTTCCAAATATATTGACCTTGTCCGGGCAAAACTTCTACAAATTGATAATCTCTTCGCAACTCTTGTCCTGAACCAATTTGATAATATGTATTTGCTACTATTACTCGTTTTAAAAACGAATAATCATACATAATTCGTGAAAGCATTGTTTGTTCTGGATTTGCAGAAGTTAGTCCTGTGTTTTTTATTTCAAATTCACGATACGTAATGTTTGCAGTTAATCTGTTTGAATTTCTTTCAATTAATTCTACTCCAATATTTACACTCTGTGCAACTGTTGAAGCACTCATTTTATCAATAACCGGTAACAAATCTGATCGATAAGTGTATTCTAACTTATACTTTAACTGCGATGTGTCCATATTGTGCAAAAACCACCCTAACTGTTGAAATGCATAACTACCACTTAATAATGAATCAGAATTTTTTCTAAACAAACTCTTTTCATCTTCAATAGTAATCCCTGAAACTATATTATGTATTATTCTGCTATAACCGGCTTTATAGTTTGAAACATTACTATTAGTTTGTAAAACAGATGTATTTGTCCACTCTGCATTAGCATATAGAATATTTTTTGATTTATTAACTCTTAAACCCGTTTGTTGTTGAAGACCATTGAGTGAAGCCAACCGATTGTACCAAGATACTTCATAAAACAAATTAAAGGAATTGGCTTTTTGAATTGTGCTTCGCCATGATAGAATATTTTCATTATACCCGGTATCTTTCGTAGCACTTGAGTTTATTAATAGTCTATTCCAAGTTCTATCAAACTCAACACTTCTATACCGTTCAATTCCTCTAAATTTATCATCATTATACTCATATCCTAATGCAGATAATAAAAGCCATTTTGCATTGGAGTCTTTTTCGAGTGACAGTGGAATACTATTCAAAATTTTAGTTTTGAATGCAACACCAAAAGAATTTGTGTTATCAGAAAATGTATTTAAATTATTATTACTTGCAGCAGCTTCAACAAACATTGTAGTTGATTTTCCAATTACAACATTATTTCCTATGGTAAGCATTTGTTTCTTTTTTGGAGTTACTAATAAAACGATAGGTTCATAATCACCTTGAGGAATGCCACCAATTGGTTCAACCCAAACATATACTCGCCCATTTGCATTTACTGCTAACTGCTTGTAATTTCCTTTGCCTTGCCCAACAAAACTAAATCGAACTTCATAGAATAAACTGTCATTTCCTTTTTCAACAGCATACACGTAAATATTCGAATAAATCAAAGTATCTTTTTTAACATATAAAATCTTTTTATTGTCAAATGCAGTTTGAGATTCGCTTGAAATAACTGCTTCATCCAATCTATTACCTATACTTGATAAAATCTGTTTAGCTGAATCGTTTAAATTTTGTAAAAAGGGTTGATTTTTATCGTCTTGCTCTGTGTAAAAATTTATACTCCATTGTGATTTTTTTGTTTGATACTCAACTTGGGTATGAAACAAAGTACGTGCATAGTTTTTATCTGAAAACTGAAATTCAACAACTATCCTACTATATTGTGTAATTGGCTTTGATGGCATAAAGGTTATTTCTCCGGTGTTGTAATCTATCACATAATCATTTTGTTCGCCACGCGAGAGTTTTTGGCCATCAAGATAAACAGCCTCAGTACCTGAGATTACAATTATATAAAGTTCGCCATTACTTCCTGAAAGCCTATATGGACCTTGATTTCCTTCAATTCCATTAATCACATTTCGTACAAATTTGCCTCTACTTAAAGCACCATCTGCCGTTACTGATAAAATGTTTTTATTGGGTAATACAAAAGAAGAACTTGCTTGCAGTCCTCTTGATTTTTTGTAATAGCTCATAAAATAACTATTCTGTGGTTTGTGCATTTCAAAATCACCTACTGTTAACAAGTATTTATCTTTATACACTTGAACAAATACTTTATCAAAGTCTTGTAATTGTTGTGTGTTTCCTTCTGGCTGAATTGGATTGTTATCATCACTTATAGCTGCTAATACATTAATATCATGATTTATTTTTCCAGCCATCTGTAAATTTAAATTTGAGTTGAGTACTATGTTTTGATTATTTCCAAATCCAAGTCCTCTGCTTAATGACCCATTTAGTTTTAAATCATCATTCTTATATAAATCAAATGAATATCCGCTTGAAATATAATTTTCATAAATATCCTTATTCCCATTTAGTTTTGGTAATTGAAGATTTCGTGGTTTTTTGAATAAAGGTTCACTTAAATTTAGATTGATTTTTTGATACGATACAGAAACCTCACTTCCTTTTTTTATTCGTAATGGATAAAAATATCCAGTTTGATAATTTATTGAAAAATCAATACCCTCAATTAATATTTGATTACCTATATAAGCAACAACTGATGATTTAACAATTGTGCACGAATCAATCCAGATACTGTCTTTGTTAATAGCGATTAATGCGGTTTGATATTTTCCATTGAATTGAGCAAAACCGGAAAATGAAATTAAACAGAATGCTATTATAAACAGCCATTGCTTAATCATGCCGGTTGCCTTTTAGGAAGTGTTATACAAAATTCAGTACCAACTCCAAACTGAGTAGTAAAAGAAATTGTGCCTCCTCCACTTTCAATCATGTTTTTAACTATTGGTAATCCAAGTCCCATTCCGGTAACTTTTGTACTGAAATATGGAGTAAATATTTTAGCGGCTTGTTCATCAGTCATGCCTTTAGCATTATCTTTTACAAAGATTTTAATTACATCGTTACTTTCAATAACTTCAATCTGAACTGCACAAGATTCACTTTCGGGCATGGCTTGCAATGCGTTTTTTACTAAGTTTGAAACAGCGCGGTTTAAGTAACCATAATCAAAAAACAAAGAAACTTCCTTGTTGCAATACAATGTAAATTGGTGGTTGTTTCCTTCCGAGTAAAGATTGATAACTTGAGATAATAATTTATTCAGATTTATGATTTCATAATTAGGTGTAGGCATCTTAGCAAATGATGAAAATTCGCTTGCCATATCAGACAATATATCAATTTGCGCAATTAATAAATCCGATGTTCGTTTAATCTTCTCACCAATATTTACATCGTTATTTGCATAAGCACGCTGTAAATGTTGTATGCTTAATTTCATAGGTGTAAGCGGATTTTTAATTTCATGTGCAACCTGCCTTGCAATTTCACGCCAAGCTCCTTGCCTTTCGGTTTCAGCTATTTTTTTTGCACTTGCATCCAATTCCAAAATCATTCGATTGTATTGCTTAACCAATTCTCCAATTTCATCATCACGTTGCCACACAATTGGCTCATTTCCGCCACCTAAAGAAGTGTTAGAAAGTCGTTGTTGAACTAACGTAAGTGGATAAGAAATATTTCTTGAAACCCAATAAGCGATTATAACAATAATAATAAATAACAACACATATAGATTTATAAAACCTATAACCACGGAAGAAATCTCATTTAGCAAATCAACTTGCTTGGTAAAATAAGGCAATTGCAAATAGCCTACAGCTTCATTGCGTGAACTAAATACAGGTGCATACACTGCCTGAAAAGTAAGATTACCAATAGTTTCATTTTGGCTAAACTGAGATTCCTTTAAAAGTTTAAGATGGAAAAACGCCATTGGGTTCATGGATGAACCAACAATATTTTCATCATATAATTTGCTAACACTTGATGCTAATACATTTCCTCTTGCATCAAAAAGTATAATATCTGTATCATAAAAATCAGCAAATTGATTTATCAATGCTTCAATTTCATTTTTTGTTATTTCGGCATTAAACAAAGCAATCCTCTCGTTTTCGATATTTATTACAATATTTCTAAGCTTTTTTAGTAACCTATCAGACTGGCGTTGATTGTATTTATCGGTAATAAATTG
>JACFNJ010000159.1 GCA_019454865.1 Bacteroidia bacterium | reverse complement strand
AAATTTGTAACATTTTCACTTAAACTCTTTAATCCATTGCCCAAACTTTGAATTAATTCAGGCCCAACTTTGGCCTCTTCCAACATCTGATCCAATTGTTGAGAAATAGTACCACGCTTCTTTTTATCTTTTTCATCAGGTTCCATTCCTGCTAGTTCAGGATAAACCAAAGTCCAGTCAGTTTCCTTGTGCAAAGGCTCAAAAGCAGAGATAGCAAAAATCATTGCCTCAGTACCTAAGCCTACCATCAACATAAGGTCTGCACCTTTCCAATGCAAAATTTTAAAGAGTGCACCCACAATAACTACTGCTGCACCTAATCCATAAACTTTAGCCATTACTTTTTTAAAGGCCATACTTTCTAAGAAACTACTTGAACTTGACATGTTTTGATTAAATTTTTAAAGGTTAATTTTAGGTTAATTGATTTTTTATTTGATTGAATTTTTATTTTTTATCTCTGTTTGAACGCCCAATGTAACTCATTACGCAACGAAAACCTACGTAAGAATTACTTGTATCTTGGTATTCGTACGCACGTGTACCATTTTGTACATAATATGTAACATCTTTCCATGAGCCTCCACGTATTGTTTTACGTTTTAAAGTTTCTGGATCCGTATCCTTAGCATCATATTGATAATCAGGGTTCAAATCACCAGTAAACATATTAGCACTTTCTGCATAAGCTGTACTTGTCCACTCTGCCAAATTTCCAGCCATATCGTATAATCCAAAATCATTAGGAAAATATGAAGCAACACGAATAGGATATACACCACCGTCTGAAGCATACTCTCCACGTCCTGGTTTAAAGTTAGCTAAAGCACAACCTTTGGCATTACGTACATAGTAGCTACCCCATGGATACATTGTTTGATCTCGTCCTCCCCTTGCTGCAAATTCCCACTCATATTCAGTTGGTAAACGAAAATCAGTAACTGTATTTTCTAATATATCAGCATAGTATGAGTTCAAATATTTTGTTCTCCAATTACAAAATGCATTTGCCTGATTCCAATTCACTCCTACTACCGGATAATCATCATATTTTGGATGCCAAAAATACACCTGAGTCATTGGCTCATTATAAGAATAGGTATAATCGCGAATGAATACAAGAGTATCTGGATAAATTTCTACTTCTTTACGTTTCTTATAATCAGCACGATTTATATTCTTCCAATTTTGACGCTTTACTTTAGCAGCTTCGCGTTGGTCAATGAAATCATAAGCATAAATTAATTTACGCACATCAATTTGTTTTACCTTGTAATAGGTTTCAGCTTGATTATAGAAAAATGTTTTAATTTCATCTGCAGAATTTTTGATATCCTCTTTGTCCATCTTAACCTCCCAGTTCAGGCTTCGTAAAGACTCATCATCTTCATCTTCCGGTAACGGCAAATAATAACGCTCCGGATTAGCTTCTGCTAACTTTGTTCTAAATAAAGAATCTTGTACCCAATATACAAACTGCCTGTACTCGTTGTTTGTAATCTCAGTTTCGTCCATGTAGAAAGAAGTAATAGTAATCTGTCTATTAGGTGCGATCTGAGCCATTGGAATATCTTGTTCATTTGCACCCACATGAATAGAACCGGATGGAACATAAACTGTACCGTAAGGCTGAGGATGAAACCATGTTCTTCTCCCCGGAACGCCAGTCAACTCCCCTCTATCACTGTTCATGCCGCAACTATATAATGTAACGACAATAAAGGCACTTATAAACCATTTGATATTTTTCATTTTGTAATGGTATTATTAACTTTAATAGGGCAAAACTATGTGTTTTATTAAAAAAAACAAGTTATAATGTAATTTTTTTTTAGATTTTTAACGAAAAACAGTTGATAATATTATTATCTTATAAAAATCTTGGGGTATAAATTGGTCGTATTGGAGGTGGAGTTCTCTCAATTTTGAAACCAAAACAGTGGCGTATTCCTACTTCAAATGTACCATTACTAAATTCCGAAAGCCTACTTGTTGTAAGGTCATAAGACAACATTACGCTGGTTGCTTCTTCATTATTACTTGATGAACCAATATTCATTCCGGCTAATATTGCTATTGCATCAACATTACGATAAGTAAGACCTCCTAAATACTTACCGTTAATTGTGGACATTACATTTATATCGAATGAGGTTTTAACTGCATTCTTTAAAAATAAATTTGGCTCAATTGTAAAGTTACCCATATCATATATACCACCTGCCATGAAATAATAGTGACGGGCAGCAGTATATTTTACGGGACCATAATTTACCTCCGCTGCATTCAAATGTGTAGATGACAGACCGAAATACACATCACGAAATACGGATAAACTTGGCATTTTGTAATATAATCCAAAATTGAAGTCAATTGAGTTTCCATTTACCAATGAATTAGGAATTAATGCATCTCCCGGATCTTTAGCTTTTAATTTACCTCCATCTAAAGATTTTTGAATTAACCCTACACCAACACCGCCTGATAATTTATGATTGTTAGAAAACACATGATGGTATGCCACTGAAAATGTGGGCATCAATGTTGTTTCAAAACCTTGCCTATCTGAATTAATATTCAATCCTAAGCCTAATTTATTTCCCAACACGCTTCCATGAATTCCGCCAATAAATGTTTCAGGTGTTAATCCTAATGTTTTAGAGCCAAATCCTAACCATTGTGTACGGTATGCAAGTGAAGCACAAATTTTATCGTCATTTGTACCTGCATAAGCCGGATTGTAATTTAATTTATTTCTGAAAAAATGTGTCAGCTGAGGATCTTGCTGTGCAAATACTGAATTGAATCCTGCCAACACAAAAAAACTAAGTAAAATTTTCTTCATGTTTTTTCTTTAAATGTAAATATTTAAAAACAATACTAAACGAATTGTTTTTAAAATACAATAAGAAATTTTAAAAAGTAAAATAAAATTGATGGGATGACTTTATTTCAGCCCTTTATTATTTGCTTCTATATATTTTTCAAGTGCCATTATCATACTCGGACTTTCAGCAGATGGCGCCATTATATTAATGGTTAATTTAGCATCTGTTATGGCTTTAACAGTGGTAGCTCCCCAAGCAGCAATTAGTGTGTTATTTTGTTTGAATTTAGGAAAATTCTCAAATAATGAACGGATATCCGCAGGGCTAAAGAAACAAATAATATCGTAATTAACATCCGAAAGATCGCTTAAATCAGAAGATACAATTCTGTAAAAGAATCCTTCTTTGTATTTAAACTTATTTTTTTTCATGAATTTCTCTATGTCTGGTTTACGCCAATCGCTACATGCAAATAGAAATTTTTCATCCGGATGGTTTTTTATTACATTAAGCAATTCAACTTCAGTTGATTTTCCAACAAAAACTTTTCTTTTTCTAACCTGAATGTATTTAGCTAAGTAATTTGCTATGCTTTCATTTACACAAAAATATTTAGTTTCAGGTGGCATCTCAAGTTTTAACTCGGTACACATTCTAAAAAAATGATCAACTGAATTACGTGAATTGAGAATAATTGCAGTAAAATCGGCTATATTTATTTTTTGTGATTTAAATTCTTTTGCACTTATTGGAGTAACTGAAATGAATGGTCTAAAATCCATTTTCAGCCCTAAACGTTTAGCTAATTCAAAATAGGGAGATTTTTCAGATTCAGGCTTAGGCTGAGATATTATTATGCTTTTTATTTTAGACTTTTTCAAATGTTATAATTAGTTATAAATTTAACAATAATAAACCATGGAACAATTTCCAAGGCGCAAAGATATAGAAATAAATAAAAAGTAGGAAAACTGAAAAAACTATTACTCAACAATACGATACGAATAATACGGTATATTATACTAAGAAAGAATATTATAATAATGGTTTGAGCCAATATTTCAGCCCAAAAATTATTTACTGCATATATACTAAATACTAAAAATGGGAAAATAATTAATGCAATAAAGTTGTTTACTGAAATGGTATTACTAACGAAACCTATTCCTAAGTTTTGCATTTTAAATAAGCTTCCCAATAAAGCATGAATTATAAATTTGATACTATAAACAACAAATAAAACAATTACTATTATTCCAAATTGATACAAAGGAAACTCCCATAATTTTATTGCCTTTAACTCCAAATAATTTACAATAAATAAGGATGCTATAAATATATAAATTGCAAATAATTGTAATATCACAAAGCCGAAAAAGGATCGTTGATCTTCCCAAATTTTTTTGCTCAACTTTAAATTAAAAACAGATTGAATAAATACTCTGAAATTATTAGAATTGGCAATACGAACAAATGCTATGTAAAATAATATGAAAAGTATAATCCAAAATTTCCATTGCTCAGAATTGGGCATTCGTGCTTTTATTTCTTTAACTGAAGGAATGTTTTTCCGGAATGATTTTTTTTCGTAGTAAGGATTCTGAATATTGTTATATGCTTTGAATATCTTTAATAATATTGTATCGTTTGTTATAGTATCTAATAAGCCAAAAGATGAACGTGAAGTTTGATATAAATTAGGAATTGTATCAATGGCTAATGTATCGTGGTTGTTGATTAATATTTCTGTTGAGCCATGTGTAAAATCAAAACTATCTTTTTGGTCCAAATCAGAATTGTTTTGAGCGTAAGATTTAGCTGCAACAAAAACTAAAAATAGTATGATAAGCCGAATATGATTTTTCATTAAAAGTAATTTATAAATCCGAAATGAATTTTTGCTTTATCAAAAGCCAAAGGATTATTAAACTGTTTTCCTACAGCATAATATAGCGAAAATATTCCGGCATTGGTTTCAAAATTTAAACCTGCTCCAAAACCAAAGGGCTTATCGGTATTGTTAATTGTTTGCATTTTATTTATATACCAAGCACCATTCCAAAATAAAAGAACATTACTATTCTGTTGAAGTAAGTATCTAATTTCAGAATTTGCCAATAGGTATCCGGATGCAAATATAGATTGTTCATCAAAACCTTTTAAAGTTCTTATCCCACCAATACGAAATAACTCACTAAAGAATATATTTTGGGAATGCAAAAAGCCCCCTGAAGCTTCAATATGTATTGTAGTGCGTTGCGTTAAAGGGATAAATACATCGCCTTTTCCGTATAATTTATACTGTGTGGAGCTTAGCTGCATGGTATCGTAAATGCTTTTTAATGTGCCATCACTTTGAGGAAACTTTATTTGGTTTATTATAGCATTGGGTATAATTTTTTTTGTACCAACTGTTCCATAAAATTCAAATCCAAACCCTTTAAATGGATTATAAACGTAATCATAACGAACAAACTTTCCCCCTAAACCATATGAATGAGTTACCATATCATTGGATGACGGAAGTTTTTTATTTAAAATTATTAAGTTGGTATCTACCTGTATCAAAGAAGTAAATTGATTACTGTACAAAACTTTCAAATAATCATTGCCTATTATTCGATACGGAATGCCGAAATCTTGACGAACATCTATGTATGTACTATCAAACTTCACAAAATTTAATTCATAATCTAAGCCAATATTGGTACGAAAAATATAAGGCAGTTTTATTTTAGTTTTTAACTCTTGCGAGGCATTTAAAAAACTTTTATAGGTAAGTTCAAA
>JACFNJ010000158.1:1268-5631 GCA_019454865.1 Bacteroidia bacterium | reverse complement strand
TTCCAAAATAGCAATAAATGCAAACAAGATGATTATTTGCGGAAGAAACACAATTACGCCACTAAGTCCGGCTAATATACCATGAACAAGCAAATCATTAAGGATACCTGCCGGCAAGTTTTGTTCTATTGTTCTACCAAGGTACTCAAACCCATGCTCTACCCACTGCATAGGGTATTCGCTCCACGAAAAAATTGCTTGAAACACTAAAAACAAAATGCTTAAAAACAAGGCAATTCCCCACACGCGATGTGTTACTGCTTATGCGTTCTTTTTTACCGGCACGTACTGCTTCATCAATTAAATGGTATCGTTTTAAGATTTCATTCTCTTGAAAATTTTTGCTTTTAAAATTATGTTTCTCAAAAACAGCATTAACCTGTTTAGCCCGATTTGTTGCAAAAGAGCTAACATTAATTGCATACTGCAATGCCGCATAAGCATTCTTTTTATCGGTTATTTCACATATTTCATCAAGTAGTTTTGTGTCTATATTGTCTAAGGATAAGTATGTGTTTTTTTTGTGTAACGATTGGTTTGCAATCAATTTTTTTATTTGGTCAATGCCTTTTTTGTTTCGGGCATTAATAGATACTACCGGTATGTTTAGCGTTTCCGACAAAACATCCATATCATAGAAAATTCCTTTGCGTTCAGCTAAATCTACCATGTTAAGCGCAAGTATAACAGGCACGCCCAAATCAGCCACTTGTGTAAGCAATAGCAAGTTTCGTTTCAGGTTACTTGCATCAGCTATAAACAAAACCAAATCCGGAAAATCGGTTTCTGCTTTGTTTCTTAGTATATCATACGTTACCAGCTCATCAGTAGATTTAGGATATAAACTGTAAGTGCCCGGAAGGTCTATTATTTGTGCTTTTATTTCGGAGGTAAGTTTGCAGTACCCAACTTTTTTATCAACTGTAGTACCCGGAAAATTACTAACCTTATGGTTTAATCCGGTAAGCGCATTAAATAAGCTTGTTTTACCACTATTCGGATTACCCGCTAACGCTACTGTTATTTCTTGTTTCACTTATTTAATTACGGTTACTTCTACACATTCAGCATCGCTCAATCGTAAGCACATTTTATATTCACCTACTCTTATTGCAATTGGGTCGCCAAACGGAGCTATGTTTTCTAACTCTACCTCCTCACCGGGTAATACGCCCATTTCAAAAAGCTTTAAACTTAGTTCTTCCCCTTGTATTGCTTTTACTTGAGCCACCTGATTGTATGCAAGTTTTGATAACTTCACTCGTTATTAATGGATTGAATCGTGAGCGAATTTAGAATATTTCTAAAAAAGAAAAGAATGATTGAAATCTGTTTTTTGAGCAACTACAACAAATACCGCAAAAAAGGGATGCAAGTTGAATTAATCTTTGCCTTTAATAACCAATACAATTTCACCCTTCGGAGGCATAGATTCAAAGTGTAAAAGCACATCTGCTAATGAGCCGGTAATTGTTTCTTCAAACATTTTAGTCAACTCCCGCGATACCGATACTTCTTGTGTTTCGCCAAAGTGTTCTTTCAATTGTGTAAGGCATTTAACCAATCGGTGAGGCGATTCGTACAATACAATCGTGCGTTTTTCTTCAGCCAATAGTTTTAATTTGGTTTGTCGTCCTTTTTTCTCCGGCAAAAATCCTTCAAAAACAAAACTATTTATTGGGAAACCACTTTTTACTAATGCAGGAACAAAAGCAGTTGCGCCAGGCAAACTTTCAATAGGTATATTATTACGCAAACACTCTCTTGCTAATAAATATCCGGGGTCGCTAATAGCTGGCGTACCTGCATCGCTTACTAATGCAAGGTTTTTTCCTCCTTTAAGCATTCCCATAAATTTTTCTAATTCCCTGTGCTCGTTGTGCATGTGGTAAGATACCAAAGGCTTTTCAATCTGGTAATGTTTTAGCAGTTTAATGGTTTGTCGGGTATCTTCAGCCAATATGCAATCTACTTCTTTTAAAATGCGTAAAGCCCGAAGCGTAATATCTTCCAAGTTACCAATAGGTGTAGGCACTAAAAATAATTTCCCACTCATTGGTGCAATATACAACCTAATTCGGTAACGTGTATTTTTGGGCTGACAGTGTATGCCATTATTACAAATAAGTTATAATAATACAATATAGTTAAGTCAATGTGTCAATGGTTTAATTTTTGATACCTTCGCAGAACCAAGTTAATTATTTAATTTTTTAAACATGAAGATTGATTTTAACCAAATGCCGGACACATCGCGCTTGTGGATATATGCAGCATCTCAGCCACTTACTACTGAGCAAAAAGCCAAAATTCAAGAGCAAGGTGATGCGTTTACCGAAAAGTGGACTTACCACCAAATGCCCTTAAATGCTGCATTTACCATAATTGATGATATTTTTTTAGTGTTTGCCTTGGATATAGTTAATGGAGATATCAGCGGATGCGGAATTGATAAATCATTACGATTGGTTAAAGATTGGGAAGAGTCTTTTCAATTAAATCTATTCAATCGTTTGCAAATAGAGTATAAAGAAAATGATAAGGTTGTTTTAACAACCAAAGCTCAGTTAGCTGAAAAACTTAATCAAAGCACCATAACACCAACAACATTATTTTATAACAAATTAATTCAAACCAAAGCAGAGCTAAATACTCAGTTTTTGATTCCATTTAACCAAACCTGGATTTACAAACAAATTGCCTTAACAGGAAATTAAAATTAATGGAATAAATAATAAATTATATAAACTTGCTGTTCAACAATAATTAAAAAGACAACTAAAATTAAATGGCTGATATAGAACCGAACGATCTTCGTCCAAATAATCCGAATAATCCAATTAAAAAACCTAAAGTTCCACAAATGCCTAAGTTCAATTTTTATTGGATTTACGGATTAATTTTTGTCATTTTCTTATCTACTCTTTTCTTCCCTAAAGAAATGGCAATTCGCACCAATTGGACACGCGTGCAAAATGACATGATACTGTTAAACAATGTTGAAAAAATTACCATTGTAAACGAAAAAACAGCACAAGTAACCTTAAAAAAAGAAGCCCTTACCAACGAAAAGTATAAAGACTTAAAAGATAGAGGAAGCGTGTTTGGTAGTGAGGCAGGACCACACTATTATTTTGAAATAGGTGATGTTACCCAGTTTAGAGCCGACCTAAAAGATGCCGAAAATGAATACCAAAAACAAACTAACCAAAACATTAATATTCCTGTTGAATACACAACAGAGAAAAATGTTTTTGGTGATATGTTCCTTACTTACCTTTTACCAATATTGTTGTTATTAGGTTTGTGGATGTTTTTAATGCGTAGAATGGGCGGAGGTGCCGGAGGCGGTGGAGGTCAAATTTTTAATATTGGAAAATCAAAAGCACAACTTTTTGATAAAGAAAATTTGGTGAAAATAAACTTTAAAGATGTAGCCGGATTAGATGAAGCAAAAGTTGAAATAATGGAGATTGTGGATTTTTTAAAAAATCCGAAAAAGTACACCAGCTTAGGAGGCAAAATTCCGAAGGGTGCGTTACTTGTTGGCCCTCCGGGTACAGGAAAAACCTTATTGGCAAAAGCCGTTGCAGGTGAGGCCGGTGTCCCTTTCTTTTCTCTTTCCGGTTCTGATTTTGTTGAAATGTTTGTGGGTGTTGGGGCAAGCAGAGTTCGTGATTTGTTTAGGCAAGCAAAAGAAAAAGCACCGTGTATTATTTTTATAGATGAGATAGATGCAGTTGGTCGTGCAAGAGGTAGAAATGCAATACAAGGCGGTAATGACGAAAGAGAAAACACCTTAAACCAATTGCTAACCGAAATGGATGGGTTTGCTACCGATATTGGAGTAATAATTTTGGCGGCAACTAATCGTCCGGATATATTGGATGCTGCATTGCTGCGCCCCGGAAGATTTGACAGACAAATTTCAATTGATAAACCCGATTTAGCCGGAAGAGCAGAAATATTTAAAGTTCACTTAAAACCACTTCGCCTAAATGTTGATATTGACCCTAACAAATTAGCTACACAAACAGCCGGTTTTGCCGGTGCTGAAATAGCTAATGTGTGTAATGAGGCAGCATTAATTGCTGCACGTAACAACAAAAAGGAAGTTGATATGCAAGATTTTCATGATGCAATTGATAGAGTTATTGGCGGGTTGGAAAAGAAAAACAAAATAATTTCACCTGAGGAAAAACAAATTATTGCTTATCATGAAAGTGGACATGCAATAGTAGGCTGGTTCTTAAAAGGAGTTGACCCGCTTGTAAAAGTAAGCATTGTGCCACGTGGTGTGGCTGCATTAGGTTATGCGCAATATTTACCTAAAGATCAATATTTATATACTACCGAGCAAATG
>JACFNJ010000158.1:0-1258 GCA_019454865.1 Bacteroidia bacterium | reverse complement strand
GGGTAGCAGAAGATATTGTGTTTGGTAAAATAAGTACAGGAGCACAAAACGATTTAGAGCGCATTACTCGCATGGCTTATGCTATGGTAACAATATACGGCATGAATAATAAAGTGGGTAATGTTAGTTTTCACGACCCTAATAATGAATATGGATTTACCAAGCCATACAGCGATAAAACCGCTGAGATGATTGATATTGAAGTAAGAAATTTAATTGACGAATGTTACCAAAAAACAAAGGCTTTATTAACAGAAAAGCGTGAAAAATTAGAAGAGTTAGCACAAATTTTATTGAAACGTGAAATTTTACTTCAGCACGATTTGGAGGAAATTTTAGGGAAAAAACCTTATGAAGAAACTAAAGAAGTGGAGTCTTTACCTGAGAATTTAACAGAAGTATCGGCTGATACAACTTCAGCCCCAATCAATAATGAATCGAGTGAAAACAAAACCAATTAATTAGTCAATAAAATGAATAGTAAACCCCGAATTAATACTCGGGGTTTTTTGTGTTTGATAGGGACAAATGATTGAACTTACAACGATATAAATAATTAGTTAATTGTTGCATTGAATTACATTTGTTAACTATTGAAATTGTTATAAAACAAAAAATGTTTAATCCATGAATTCTAATGCTGAATCTATTAATGAAATTTTAAACAATGTTCCAAAAGAACGGATTGATGCCTTTACCAAATTACATCAGGTAATTGTAAAACATTTACCTAAAGGGTTTGAAGCAGCAATTTCTTATGGTGGTTTGGGGTATGTTGTACCACATCATATTTACCCTTCAGGCTATCATTGTAAACCAAGCGAGCCTTTGCCCTTTGCAGGTATTGCATCACAAAAAAATTCAATAAACTTTTATCATATGGGTATATATGCAAACCCTGAACTGTATGATTGGTTTGTAAAAAAATACACGGAGCAATGTAAGCACAAGTTAGATATGGGCAAAAGCTGTGTTCGGTTTAAGAAACCGGATGAAATTCCTTACGCGCTTATAGGTGAGCTAATGACTAAAATAAGTGTTAAAGAATGGATAAATATGTATGAAACGATATATAAAAAGTAGCCGTTTTGTTTGTTAATCTTCAAACAACTCTTGAGGCGCTGGCACTTTAAAAACTAAATAATTAGTACCCAAAAAATTCAAACACACATTTACTCCTATGGATAACACGTTGCTGGTAAATGGTCCATTAATTAGTATCCAGCTAGCTAACTGAACAAACCCAAACGCTTCAACT
>JACFNJ010000157.1 GCA_019454865.1 Bacteroidia bacterium | reverse complement strand
AATCGGAGTATAGATAGCATCCATTGGAATTAAACCGATAGTTGCATCTTTTGGTTTGTTTTCTTCTGCAGGTACATATCCTCTACCTTTTTCAACAATTAATTCAATTTCTAATTGTACCGAAGGATTCATGTTACAAATTACTAACTCCGGATTTAACACCCTGAAAGTATTTGTATGCTTTCCTATTTCACCAGCTAAAAATTGGTCTTGTCCTTTTACATTGATGAATATTTTTTCACTATCTACACCATCAACGATTCGTTTAAATCGAACTTGTTTCAAATTCAAAACAATATCTACAACATCTTCAATTACACCTTTGATAGTAGAAAATTCATGTTCAACTCCAGTGATTTTAACAGAAGTTATTGCAAATCCCTCCAAAGAAGATAATAATATCCTTCTTAAAGCATTACCTATAGTAACACCATATCCTTTCTCAAGTGGACGAAACTCAAACTGACCATAAAAGTCAGTTTCTTTATGCATTATAACTTTGTCTGGTTTTTGAAACGCAAGAATGGCCATTTTTTGATTTTAATTATTATTTTGAATACAACTCAACTATTAACTGTTCTTTTATGTTTTCTGGAATTTGATCTCTTTCAGGCAATGCCAAAAAAGTTCCCTTCATAGCCTTTGCATCCCAATTAATCCAATTGTATTTGGACGCACGATTATGGCTTACAGCATCAGTAATCAACTCTAATGATTTTGATTTTTCTCTTACTTCTACAACATCACCCGGGCGTAGTGTATAGGAAGGTATATTAACTACTTCACCATTTACTACAATATGACGATGAGAAACCAATTGACGGGCTTGAGCTCTTGTATTGGCAATACCCATACGATAAACAGTATTATCTAAACGAGCCTCTAAATATTTTAGTAAGTTCTCACCGGTAATACCTCTTTTACGGGCAGCTACCTCAAAAGTTTTATAAAACTGACGTTCTAATATACCATAAGTATATTTAGCCTTTTGTTTTTCGTACAATTGTATAGCATACTCAGTCAATTTAGCTCTTCTGCGTGCTTGACCGTGTTGTCCCGGAGGTGTATTTCGCTTATCAAAGTTTTTATCCGGTCCATAAATTGCTTCTTTAAATCTACGAGCAATTTTAGTTTTTGGTCCTATATATCTAGCCATCTTATTTAAATTCTAAATCGTTAAAATTATACACGTCTTGTTTTAGGTGGACGGCATCCGTTATGAGGTATTGGAGTAATATCACGAATGGATAATACATCTAATCCTGCTGCTTGAATTGTGCGTATTGCAGACTCACGTCCGGAACCAGTTCCTTTAACAAAAACATCAACTTTCTTCATCCCTGCATCTACAGCTATTTTAGCACAATCTTGTGCTGCCATTTGTGCTGCATAAGGAGTATTCTTTTTAGAACCTCTAAAACCCATTTTACCGGCCGATGCCCAAGATACTACTTGCCCAGCTGAATTTGTAATAGATATAATAATATTATTGAAAGTAGCTTTAATATGCGCTTGTCCATTTGCATCAATTGCAACTACTCTTTTTTTACTTACTTTCTTTGTATTTGTAGCCATTTTATTAATCTTTAGCTCTTATTATTTGGTTACTTTTTTCTTACCTGCAACAGTCTTACGCTTACCTTTTCTTGTTCTTGCATTAGTACGAGTACGTTGTCCTCTTAAAGGTAATCCTTTACGATGACGTAATCCTCTGTAACAACCAATATCCATCAAACGTTTGATGTTTAGTTGCTTTTCTGAACGCAATTCGCCTTCTACAGTTAATTCATCGGTTATGTATTTACGAATTTTTGTTAATTCATCATCATTCCATTCACTAACTTTTTTGTTCCAATCAATTCCACACTCATTCAATATTTTCTGAGCAGTTGATTTTCCGATGCCATAGATGTAAGTAAGACCAATCTCACCTCTCTTATTTTTGGGCAAATCTATACCTGATATACGAGCCATAATTTATTCTATTATCCTTGACGTTGTTTAAACTTTGGATTCTTCTTATTAATTACGTAAATTCTTCCTTTACGTTTTACCATTACGCAGTCTTCGCTACGTTTTTTAATAGATGTTCTAACTTTCATCCTTATTCTCTATTTATATCTATAAATAATTCTTCCTTTCGATAAATCATACGGTGACATTTCAACCGAGATTTTGTCCCCTGGTAATATTTTTATATAGTGCATCCTCATTTTACCAGAGATATGAGCAATTATTTCATGCCCATTTTCGAGACGCACTCTAAACATTGCGTTACTTAACGCTTCTGTTATTATTCCGTCCTGTTTTATCAGCGACTGTTTTGACATATTTTATTTAATAAGGGCTGCAAAAATAGCAGTTTATTTTAAAATTGCCAATTTATTTTAGGCTGCTCCTCCAATTGCTGAGCGACCTCTCATTTTACCTGATTTCATTAATCCATCGTAATGACGCATTAATAAATGACTTTCTATTTGCTGCAATGTATCTAAAACCACTGCAACCAAAATTAAAAGTGATGTACCACCATAAAACTGTGCAAACTGACTATTTATATTTAATACCCCGGCTAAAGAAGGCAATATTGCAACTGCTGCTAAAAATATAGATCCAGGTAATGTTATTCTTGACATGATATTGTCAATAAAACTAGATGTTGCTGCCCCAGGTTTTACACCCGGAATAAATCCTCCATTACGCTTCAAGTCATCCGCAATTTGATTAGAATTAACAGAGATAGCTGTATAAAAATAGGTAAATAAGATAATTAAAATTGCAAAAGTTATATTATATGCAAATGAATTTGGATCACCAAACATCATTAAACTTTGCATACTTTCAGAATCTGGGAAAAACTGAGCAATGGTAGAAGGTATAAACATTAATGCTTGTGCAAATATAATTGGCATAACACCAGCCGTATTAACTTTTAACGGCAAATACTGACGTGCTCCTTCAGTTGTTCTATTACCTACAATTCTTTTGGCATATTGCACCGGTATTTTACGAGTTCCTTGAACTAACATAATTACTCCTAAAACTACTGCAAATAGTGCAACCAATTCAAGTAAAAATATAACTAATCCTCCACCAGACTCGGTAAATTTAAATACAAATTCATCTTTCAACGCAAACGGTAAACGAGCAATAATTCCAATCATAATGATTAATGAAACGCCATTACCTATTCCTTTATCTGTAATTCTTTCTCCTAACCACAATATAAACATTGAACTAGCTGTTAAAACGGCTACTGATGTAAACATAAATAAGAAATCAGATACACCACTTCCATCTACCATAGATATAATAGCGCCCGGATTTTCATTTTTTAAGTTAATTAAGAATCCAACAGATTGTACAGCTGTAATTGCAATTGTTAAATAGCGAGTAAACTGATTGATTTTTCTTCTTCCATCTTCTCCTTCTTTTTGCATTTTTTGGAAAGTAGGAACTGCCATAGTTAATAATTGTACTACTATGGAAGCAGAAATATATGGCATAATGCCTAAGGCAAATATCGAACCACGTCCGAAAGCACCTCCTGCAAACATATTGATAAGACCAAATATACCACCAGAAGCCTGACTGGCAGAGCCTTGTAACATGTTAGGATCTACACCTGGTAGGGTTACATATGTACCAATTCTGTAGATTGCTAACATCCAAAAGGTAAACACTAACTTAAAGCGTAAATCCTCTATACGATAGATATTTTTTATGGTTTCAATCAGTTTCTTCATTGGATATTAAATTGTTTCAGCTTTACCGCCTGCAGCTTCAATAGCTTTAATTGCAGTTGCAGAAAATGCATGTGCTTGCACCTGTAATGCTGTTTTTAATTCACCTCTTCCTAATACTTTTATTACATCATTTTTAGAGACAAATCCATTGTCAATAAATGTTTGTATAGTAATTGTTGATAATCCTTTTTCGTCTGCAAGTTTTTGCAACCTGTCAATATTTACAGGTACAAATTCTACTCTATTTAGGCTTTTAAAACCGAACTTAGGAATACGTCTGTATAATGGCATTTGACCACCTTCAAACCCTCTTTTAGTTGAAGTACCAGAACGAGAACCAGCACCTTTATGTCCACGTGCAGCAGTTCCTCCTTTACCGGAACCTTCACCTCTACCTAATCGTTTACCTTCTTTATGAGTTGCGCCTTTTGCAGGTCTTAGTGTATGTAATTTCATTGCAATAATGGCTTTAAATATTTTCAACTTTTAATAAATGAGCAACTTTCTTTATCATTCCATTGATTTGAGGTGTTGCTTCTTTCTCTACTGTTTGATTTAATTTAGTAAAACCTAAAGCTCTTACAGTTCTTTTTTGACTTTCTTCTCTATCAATTATACTTTTTATCAGAGTTATTTTAACCTTAGCCATTGTTTTATCCATTAAATACTTTCTTTAAATTTACTCCTCGAGTTTGAGCTATTGTATATGCATCTCTCATATTAAGTAATGCATTTATTGTAGCTTTTACCACATTATGAGGATTAGATGAGCCTTTTGATTTTGCTAACACATCAGTTACACCTGCACTTTCTAATACTGCACGCATAGCACCACCTGCAATTACACCGGTACCATGTGATGCAGGCTGAATATATACTCGTCCTCCACCAAATTTACCATATTGCTCATGTGGTACGGTTCCTTTTAAAACAGGAACTTTAACCAAATTTTTCTTTGCATCATCTATACCTTTAGATATAGCATCTGTTACTTCATTTGCTTTACCTAAGCCATATCCAACCACACCATTTCCATCACCCACTACTATTAGAGCCGAAAAACTAAATGTACGTCCACCCTTTGTTACTTTTGCAACACGATTTATAGCCACTACTTTTTCTTTTAACTCTATATCACTAGATTTTACTCTTTTAACTATTGCTGTTGACATATCTACGTTAATATATTTTTTAGAACTTTAATCCAGCTTCCCTTGCACTATCTGCTAAACTCTTCACACGACCATGATAAAGATAACCATTACGATCGAAAACACATGAAGTAATACCTATACTTAAACATTTCTCAGCAATTGCTTTTCCTACAAGTACTGATTTTTCAGTTTTAGTTAGTTTTTCTTTAATGCTTTTTGAAGAAGCAGAAGCCAATGTTTTTGAATGAACATCATCTATTAGCTGGACATATATATCACAATTACTACGGAAAACTGAGAAACGAGGTTTTTCAGGTGTTCCAAAAACACGGCTACGTATTTTCTTTTTAATTTTAAGTCTTCTTTCAACTTTTTGCGTAAGTACTGACATAACTTTATAATTTATTTAGATGCCGTTTTTCCAGCTTTTCTTCTTAATTGTTCACCAACAAACTTAATACCTTTTCCTTTGTAAGGCTCAGGTTTACGTAAGCTACGTATTTTAGCAGCTACCTGACCGATTAATTGCTTATCACATCCTTCCAAAGTAATTATTGGATTTTTACCTTTTTCGGTTTCGGTTTTAACTTTAATTTCTTTTGGTACTTCAAAATACAAATGATGTGAATAACCTAAGGTTAAATCTAAAATATTTCCATCATTAGTAGCTTTATAACCTACACCCACAAGTTCTTGTTTTATGGTATATCATGAAGTTACTCCTACTACGATATTATT
>JACFNJ010000156.1 GCA_019454865.1 Bacteroidia bacterium | reverse complement strand
AATGCCGATATACATACAATTGAAGGTATGGCAGATGGTGCAACCCCCTCTTTGTTGCAAGAATTGTTTGTACAAAAAGGAGCTATACAATGTGGTTTTTGTACACCGGGTATGGTACTTACTGCCAACGATTTTGTTGCTAAAAATCCCAATGCCACCAAACAGGAAATTAAAGAAGCTTTATCAGGGAATTTGTGTAGATGTACCGGGTATAAAAAGATTATTGAAGCTGTTGTTGATTATACCGAACTCAAAAAACAAGGTATAGAGCATTTGACTCCACTGGAAGATAATGGTAAAATTATAGGTGTAGGCAGACCTTATATTGAAGCAGAAAAAAAAGTAACCGGAAAAGCTTTGTATGCCGATGATTTGCAATTTAGAAATATGTTGTATTGCAAGTTTGTTCGCAGTACCTACGCACACGCACTAATCGAAGAAATTGACATTGCTGAAGCATTGGCAATTGAAGGAGTGGCATACATTGCAACAGGAAAAGAACTGCCTGAAACATTTGGTGTTTTGCCTGTATCGCAGGATGAAACAGCTATGGCAATTGAAAAAACTAGATACTTTGGAGAGATTGTGGCAGCTGTTGCTGCTGAGACCTTTGAAATTGCAGAAGCAGCATGTCGAAAAATTAAAGTAAAATACAAGCCATTAAAAACTTATTTTGGAATTGCAGAGTCCTTGCAAGACGTAGGAGATAACGCTAAAATACATGAACATTGTAAATTCAATAACAATATACACAAAAAGGCGGAATTAAGATTTGGTAATCAGGAAGAGGGTTTTAAACAGTCTGATATTGTTTCGGAAATGGATTTTGAGTTTGAAGGGGTCTCACACGCTTTTACCGAACCTCATGCAGCAACTGCTTTATGGGATGAAAATGGGTTGACAATTTATACTGCTACACAAGTGCCACACTATTTGCACCGTGCATTGGCAAAAGTAATGCAAGTGCCATTAAGTCGAGTGCGAGTGGTGAAACCTTATGTTGGTGGTGGTTTTGGCGGTAAAAGCGATCCATTCCCGCACGAGATGATTATCTCACATTTAGCGCGCAAAACAGGCAGACCGGTTCGTGCAACATTTACACGCGAAGAAGTGTTTTTGAGTAATCATGGGCGACATCCATCCAAACTCAAAATGAAAATGGGGGCAGATAAATACGGAAAAATAAAAGTATTGGATGCCGATATTGCAATTGATGGTGGTGCATACGGCAGTTTTGGTGTAGTTACTTCTTATTATAACGGAGTTTTACTTCAAGCACCTTACGCTATTCAAGACTTTGGTTTTAAAACCTACCGTGTTTATACCAATAAACCTCAATGCGGTGCAATGCGCGGACATGGAGCTGTTAATTCACGATTTGCAGCCGAAACTTTAGTGGATGATATTGCACATCGCTTACAAATTGACCCTTGTGAAATGCGATTGAAGAATTTTTACCAAGAAAATGTTATTACAATCGGACAGTTTCGAATTACTTCTAATGGCAGCCGCATGGCGTTACAGCAAGTGATGGAGCGCTCAGGTTGGAAAACCAAAAGAGGAAATTTGCCCACAGGTAGAGGCATTGGGGTTGGCTGTGGCTTCTTTATTAGCGGAAGCGCTTTGCCCATTATTTGGAATGAGTATCCGCAAACTGTTGTACACTTAAAATTAGATTTTGATGGAAGAGTGCTGATTTCTTCTGGTGCCAGTGATATAGGACAAGGGAGTGATACAATGCTTGCTATGGTAGTTGCAGAAACATTGGGGATTGATATGCAAAAAGTATTTGTATTGGCTGCGGATACACTCTTAACTCCGGTTGATTTAGGAAGTTATTCCAGTAGGGTAACTTTTATGTGTGGCAATGCTGCAAAACAAGCTGCAGAGAAACTCAAACAGGAAATATTAGAAGCAGTTGCCAAGAAAAAACAAATTGCACTTGAAGAACTTTATATAGAAAGAAGCAGGGTACGTTCGCATGATAACAGCGTTGATTTAGACTGGTTAGCTGCTATTGATATTGCAACAGCGCATAGAGGTGCACTTACTGTAAGCGGAAATTATATTTCACCAAAATTGGGTGGAGATTTCAAAGGTGCAGGAGCAGGGCTAAGTCCTTCTTATAGCTTTGGCGCATGTATAGCTGAGGTGGAAGTAAATAAAAATACAGGTCAGGTAGAAGTGCTGAATGTTTGGGGGGCACACGATTGTGGCAAAGCACTCAATCCGTTGGCAGTGGAAGGGCAATTAGAAGGCTCCTGGCACATGGGTATAGGTCAGGCTTTAAGCGAAGAAATGAAATACTTCAATGGATTATTACTAAACAATAATTTTTGTGATTATAAAATACCCACCACTTTAGATACGCCCGAAATGGATACGAATATCATTGAGTCCGGAGACCCCGAAGGACCTTTTGGAGCTAAAGAATGTGGCGAGGGTGCATTGCATCCGGTTATTCCGGCTATTGCAAATGCTATTTTTAATGCCTGTGGAGTTCGTATTACTAAATTACCAATTAAAGCAGATGAGGTTTTAGCGCAGATTAAAGCAAATATGCAAACTGTTAGTACTAACTAAAATTAAATGAAATGGAAACGACACAAAAATATATTCGAGTAACAACCATTCAAGATGCTGTGCAACAAGTAAAAGAGCAAACCAATGCAATTTTTGTTGCCGGTGGCACGGATGTTTTTGTTAATAAGCAACAAGGTAATATAGAGGCTGATTGTTTAATTGATATATCTGGCATTCAAGACTTGAAAACAGTAGTTAAAAACGAAAGTAGTATAGAAATAGGAGCGTTGATTAGTCTTGAAAATATAGCTCTTTCTGAAGAAATAAAATTGCATTTCACTGCCCTTATTCAAGCAGCATTAGCAGTTGCTACTCCGGTTATTCGTAAAACAGCAACAATTGGAGGTAATGTATTATGCGAGAATCGTTGTTTTTATTACAACCAAAGTGAATGGTGGCGCGAAGCCGTTGGACATTGCTTGAAATGCAATGGCGATATCTGTCTGGCTACAGGTGGTAGGAAAAATTGTTTTTCAAAATTTGTAAGTGATACCGCTCCAGTGTTAATTGCCTATGGAGCTTTTGCTATTTTGATTGATGCAGATGGTGAAAAGAAAGTGCCGTTAGAATCAATATACACTGGTGATGGGGTGGTTTCAGTTGGATTGAACAAAACAACTTTGCTTAAATCTATTTTAATTCCCTACAGCAAAAGCAAAGTGATATTTAAAAAGCTTAGGCCACGTAAAACGCTCGATTTTACATCGTTAACCACTGCCATTGCATTGGATGATAAACAAAAAATACGTATCGTTATCGGTGGTGTTGATCCCAAACCGGTTGTGCTGGATGCAGATTTAAGTAAAGAGGATGTACAGCAAATAATTGCTACTGCTATCAAAAAACCACGTGTAGTTGAAAATGATTTCTATTCCCGTTTATATAGAAAAGATATGATTAAAGTTTTTGTGGAGAATAGTTTAACGGAGTTGGGTATTCAAGTAAATAGTAACATCAATTAATAATTAATAATATGAACGAAGCGGTAAAAGTATTAACACATGAACACGAAACCATAAAGCGTGCAATCAACCAAACAAACGTGCTTTTTGCAGATATTTTGAATGGTAATAAAGATATAAAAGCCATGCATGAACGCATTGATTTTTTTAGAAAATATGCAGACGGATACCATCATCACAAGGAAGAAGAAGTGCTTTTTCCTGAAATGATTAAACGCAATGAAATGTTGGAGTATGGTGTGATACATGAAATGTTGCAAAACCATGAAGACTTTAGAGAAATGTTGGCTGAAATTGAAACCTTAGTAAATGAAGGTAATGCAACATTGGCATTAAGTAAGTTTAAAGCTTACTCAGAAGCTTTGTTAGAACATATAGCCGTAGAAGATGAAGAGGTTTTTCAAATTGCAGAAACGCTTTTAAGTGAAGATGAACTACTAACGGTTTTGTATCGTTTTGAAGATTGCGATAGAGAATTAGGTGTAGATGCAAAAAAAGACTGGGAAGATACAATCGAGTAGGGAAGTAGAACAGCATTTAAGCTAAATAAAGAAAGTAGTTCTTATACATGCTCAACAATTGTCATCTGCTATAGTATCTAAATTGCTTACTTATGCAATTCAATTAATATTCTATTCATATCGTTTCCGTATTCAAAAAATACCTCTTATTTTGCGTGCAGATAATCACAATTAAAAATTGAAACAACACATTCCAAATGCTATTACATCACTTAATTTGATGTTTGGCTGTTTATCTGTACTGTTTGCAATACAAGGCAATTTGCTAATGGCATCAGCTTGCATTGGTGCTTCGGCAGTTATGGATTTTTTTGATGGCTTTGTTGCTCGGCTACTTAAAGTAAGTGGTGAGTTAGGCAAGCAATTAGATTCCTTAGCAGATGTTGTAAGTTTTGGTGTGGCACCGGGTTTTATTTTTTACTCCATAGCTTCTCAAACTATCGACAATTGGAGTGTTTTTATGTTTTTACTAATTCCGGTTTTCTCAGCAATTCGCCTTGCTAAGTTTAACTTAGACACTCGGCAATCGGATAGTTTTATTGGTTTGCCAACACCGGCTAATGCTATGTTTATTGCAAGTATTCCGCTAATTTTGAATAACGATACTTATAATTTAACTCCTGTTTTTACAAATTCTGCTTTCCTGGTTATGTTTCCGGTTGTATCTGCATATTTGTTAATAGCCGAGTTGCCATTGTTAGCTTTAAAATTCAAAAATTTCACATGGAAAGACAATAGTTTTCGGTTTATTCTTATTGCAGGCTGTGTTTTAAGCATGTTAATTTTTAAGTTTGCAGGAGTAGCAATAAGTATCCTTTTATATATAGGAATTTCAATTGTACATAATATTATTTCAAAAAACACAAAATAAAGGTAATGAAGTTTGAAGCACACATAAATATAATGCCACACAAAGCATTGTTAGATCCACAAGGCAAAGCAGTAACAGGAAGTATGAAAAATATTGGACTTCCACAAATAAATAATGTACGTGTAGGTAAACGAATAACATTAGAAGTAGAAGCCGATAATGAAGATAAAGCAAAACAAATGGTAGATGAAGCTTGTAAAAAGCTTCTTGCCAACCAAATAATGGAGTCTTACGACTTCACGTTACAACCACTATAAATAGTTGCATTTGCAACCTAATATTACGTATGCGTTTAGTTATACTTAATATTTTTTTATTCATTGCATTTTCAGCAATATGTCAAGATGCAGATTATGCCCGCAAAGTAATTAAGGATTTGTGTGCTGTGGAAATGTATGGCAGAGGATATGTAAAAAATGGCGACAGAAATGCTGCTATGTACATTAAAAATGCTATGAAACAAGCCAAACTAAAGCCTTTTGGAAACGAATACATACAAGAATATGGGTTTCCGGTAATAGCATTTGGTGGCGATATTACTTTTGAAATAGACAAGCATCAACTTATACCGGGTGAGCATTTTGTTGTTAGCCCCGGATGCCCGCAAGTTAATGGCTCGTATGAAATGCTGTGGATAGACAGTGGCATGGTTGATAACAATACTTCTTTTCAGCAGTTGCAAAAGAAAAACCTGCGCAATACTTTCTTAGTAATTACACA
>JACFNJ010000155.1 GCA_019454865.1 Bacteroidia bacterium | reverse complement strand
GTCTTGCAAGTTTGATTCTATCCCTTCACTCATTATGGTTTTACCACCAGCTTTGGTTATTTCTTTAATTCGAATTAATCGCATCAAAAGCATATCCGTAAATGTGCTTACCAACATATCACGCCATGCCTCACCATAATCATGATTTTTTTGAAGCATCAATTGCTTGGTTACTGAAATCTTTTGGTCATACAAATTTTCCAATTCTTCAATGGATAATTCCGTTTTTGACACATCAGCCAATTGCAATTGTATTAACCCTATTACACAATAATTTAAAATACCCATGTATTCATTTTCAATACTATCATCTACTTTCATAACACCATTCTCTTCAATAGTACGAATGCGTTGTGCTTTAATAAAAATTTGATCAACTATGGAACTTAAACGTAATACACGCCATGATGTGCCGTAATCTTTACTCTTGCTTATAAATATATGACGACAACTATTTATTACTTCGTCATACTGATTTGCTGTTTGATTATTCAAAATGATGTTAATTTGTGCAACTCACAAAAATAATGGACGATTTTAAAATACAAGCACAAAAACAAAAATTAACAATTAACTGTAAAGGAAAGATTATTGCGCTTAACACTCCAATTGTAATGGGAATAATTAATACCACTCCCGATAGTTTTTATGAAGGAAGCAGAAAAACAAATATAGATGCAATACTTTTTCAAGCGGATAAAATGTTGAACGAAGGTGCTTCAATATTGGATATTGGAGGTTATAGCACACGCCCGATGGCTGAAGATGTAAAAATAGAAACTGAAATAGAAAGGGTAATACCTACAATTAATGAAATACATAAACGCTTTCCTGATGCGGTAATTTCAATTGATACATTTAGAAGTGAAGTAGCCGAACAAGCAATAACAGCAGGAGCATCAATTATTAATGATGTTAGCAGTGGCGAAGATGATGAAAACATGCTTACAACAGTAGCTATGCTTAATGTGCCTTATATAATGATGCACAAGCGTGGTACACCAAGCACCATGCAACAATTAACCAATTACGAAAATATAACAGCAGAAATAATTACTTATTTCAATGCACGGGTTGCACTTGCCAAAGCATGTGGCATAAAAGATATTATAATTGATCCGGGATTTGGGTTTGCAAAAAACTTACAACAAAACTATCAACTGTTAAATGAATTAAATGCTCTTACAATTTTAAACCTTCCTATTTTAGTTGGTGTATCAAGAAAAAAAATGATTCAAACTGTAATTAATAGCAATGCTGATGCTGCACTAAATGGTACAACAACAGCCAATACCATTGCATTAATGCAAGGCGCAAACATTTTAAGAGTACACGATGTAAAAGAAGCGATGGAATGTATTAATATTGTAAACGCAACAAATGGAATTATTTAATATTTTCAATTTCCAAATCAAACTAATCAACCTGATAGATGTAATATTATTAGGAATAATAATATATCAACTATTACGCATGTTAAGAGGGAGTTTGGCTTTCAACATGCTTTCGGGTGTATTTGTAATTTATATTGCATGGATTATTGTTCGATTTTTTAAAATGCCATTAATGGAAACTGTACTGGGAGAGTTTGCCAAAGTAGGTTTCTTGGCTATTTTAATAGTGTTTCAGCAAGAAATAAGAAAATTTTTGCTATTAATAGGCAAAGGCACTTTAAATAGCGACAATAAAAATATTTTTCGTTTCCTACCTTGGAACTGGAAAGTAGAAAAAAGTTTTAATACAAATTACGAAGAGATAGTTGAAGCATGCATCAATCTTTCCGCTTCAAAAACCGGTGCACTAATTGTGTTTCCTAAAACAAGTGAATTAAAGTTTATAGGAACAAGTGGTGAAATTTTAGACTCATTCATCACGAAAAGATTATTAATAAGTATATTTAATAAACACAGCCCATTGCATGATGGTGCAGTAATTATTGCAAACAGTAGAATAAAAGCTGTAAACTCTGTGTTACCTGTAAGTGAAAATCCCGAATATCAATCCAAATATGGTCTTCGTCATTTATCAGCAATTGGCATAACGGAACAAACAGATGCAATTGCATTGGTAGTAAGTGAAGAGCGAGGAACAATTTCAGTTGCCAAAGAAGGAAAAATATTTGAAAATTTATCCAATGAAGAAATAGTAAATTTCCTTACTAAAGAATTTAGTGAAGAAATGATTACAATAAAAGGAAAAACTACTAAATCTTAACGCTTCTTTTTTATAATTTCTTCAGGTGCTATTCCTAAATTTTCAATAGATAACCGAGCATCTTCTACTAACTCACTATTTGGATATTTTTCAATAAAAGTGGTATAGCTTTTCTTTGCATTATCAAGGTCGTTTAAATAGTTTTCATAAATAAATCCAATCATAAATAATGCTTCTTCTGCAAAATTACTTTTCGAATAGTTAGCTACTATACGTTCAAAAATATTTATAGCATTTTTATGCAGTTGCATATCGTTTTGCTTTGCTGCTATTGCGCCAATATTTTGTCCTGCTTTAAATAAAAACTCCGGTGTACGTTCATCGTCCGGATATTTATCAGCAAAATCAATGTATGCATCTTTTAGCTTTGCTACATTTTCAATATTAAAATCTTCTTCTTGAACTTCTAATTTATCAATTTCTAATAAGGCTCTTTCCTTTGGTGATTGACATGAAAATGCAATCAGTGTAATTATAATAACAGCTAATGGTATATGTTTTTTCATTGAAAATATATTTTAAAATTGTCCGGTACGTAGCATTACTAAAGTACAAGCTTCGATGGGTTGTATTCCGTTTTCAAGCAATTTTTGTTCAAACATTTCGTTTTCTGTACCCGGATTAAATATCACACGCTTAGGTTTTAACCGGAGTATATAATCCTCAAAAGCTTTGTCCTGCTTTTGTTTCCCTATATATAATGTTACGGTATCAATATCAGCATGTGGTAATTCATGCACAATAACATGTCCTTCTATTTCGCCTTTTTGAATTCCGTAAGGTATAACGGGATGATTATATTCCGATAACATTACAGTTGCTTTATATGCATATCGCTCAGGGTTGGTTGATGCACCTATAACGAGTGTTTTCTTTGTGGTCATAGTAAATATTAATGCAACAAAATAAGGGGAAATAAATTACATATAAAACAAACAATAATTGTATAATTACTGGAGTTTCCCCCAAAAAATCAAGTTAGGAATAAGTTAAGTTGAAAATGGGCTGTGATTTAACTTTAACAAAGTTTACCAGGCCTGTTTTAATTAATTTTAGTAGGTTATAAATACCATCAGCCATAGTGTAGTTAAAGAAGTTAGGCAATTCAAAAAATCGCAACGACATGATATAAACTTTTCCTATCATGATATTCAGCTTAATGTTGGTATCCATAAAATTGCCTGTAAAATATGCGAAAACGTGAACCATGACTATAATATTTCTTAAGCCATTATAGCTTCGCACCCCCACTTCCTCTAAATTGTAAGATTGTTTTATATAGCGATAACATTCATAGCATTTCCAACGTATAAGATAACATTCTACCACCCTCAGAAGAGTTATAGGGTTTTATTACATAAGTTTATACTTTCAAAATTATTAAATCAAAATTGTAATTATCTTTTTGATGACAAAGAATCTAATAAATGAAATTTTTGTTCATTAGTCATATAGAGAAAATTTTCGTGAACTATTTTGTAATACTTCTCTCTCCATGTGTTTCGTTCTTTAAGATTCCATTTATCACTAATTTCATAATCTTTAATATTAAAAGAAGGCTTTGGCATGTTGTTTTCTATTAGGGAAACCGAAAATTTATTATGTCTTTTATTAATGCTATAACTGAAAACAATTTCTCGTTCAGGAATAGAATCATTTAACTTAATAATTGTAAAATACCCATGTTCTATAATTTTGTATTGTATCTTAATAAGAAACTTATCATCATACATTTGCTTCTCAAGTTTTGATGAGGTAGAACACGCAAAAGGCAATAACCCAATAACACCAAATAATAATACTCGCTTCATCTGTTTTGTAAATAAAATGAAAATAAATCAGGACGAAAGCCACTATTGTATGCTTGAATTGAATAATGCAGCAAAGCAGGGTGTAAACCAATATTGGGGATGCCATTAAGCCAGAGTGATAAAGATGACATGTTAACACAGTTTATAGTTAATCCTTGGTATGGTAATACTTTTCCTAAACCTCTAGTTAATGTAAAACTGTACTTATTTACTGTCAAATTAACTGATTTCGATAAATCAATTGGAACCTCATAATTTGAAGTGCTTAGTTTTGGCTCTATAGCAAAACCTACTTTACCGTTGATGTAACCTCTTGAATTAGGTCCAAACGACATCAATTTCTCCCCAGTTTCATTATCAACAATACCTGAATGTGATATTTTATCTTTACTTCCATCTTCATATCTTGTTTGAGTAAATAAGGTTACATCTGTACTATTTATTATTAAATTAATGTCTCTAAAATTTGCAATTCCACCAAGGAAATACCCCACATTTTCCCACGTATTATTATCTTCATTACCTATATATCCAAACTCATTACGGCTAAAACTATAGGAAGCAGCACCAAAACTAACTGACAAATCGGATTTGCCTCCAGAAGCAGCAAAACTGGTACCTGAACTTACCATAGAGCCGAAAATAATAGCAGAAGTATTGCCAAAAAGTCCTGAAGCAGCGATGCTTGATGTTACACCCGCAGTTGCAACTGTTACAGCAATCGTAGCAGCAACATTAAGGCCGCCATTTACGCTTTAGCCGATAATCCAAGACCGAACGGATATAAAAAACTCAAAGGCCGCAACGGTTATCGTATCCGCGTGGCTGACTACCGTATTATCTACGAAGTTTTTTATAACTTCCTTCTCGTGGATGTGATTGATCTCGGTCACAGAAAAGATATTTATGAGTGAAAGCCCATTAGGCAGTTATTGAGAGTTTAAAGTATGATGATAAAAATCACATTCCCTGATTATAATGGTGGATGCCTTTTTTAGTTTGTTTAATTTGCAGGGCATAGAAAAAAATACTTGAGCTTAAGACAGCCAATCCTGCGCCTGTAACAGGCCAGTTAGCAATTTCTCCAGGTGCATTGCCATTAAGAGACCCTCCAATAATAACAAAACCTAAAATACCAGTTATAATACTGTTATAATAGTTATTCCTGGCTTTTCGCATAAAACTATTAACCTGTGGATAATGCAGACTTATTTTTACAAGGTCATTAGAACTTTGGCGAACATTTTTCAGATAAACATTCGACCCTAACAGCGATTTTTTCAAAACCAAAGTGTCGAAAGGTGGTGATTGCTGAGCTGATAAATTAAAACTCAGGCAACATAAACAGAGAAGAAGAATTAATTTTCTCACGTGGTTATCATTGCACAAATGTATTCGTGCTATCCGGCTTAGGACTAAATTGCTTGAAGTAGTAGGTTTCATTTCTTGTCTTTACTTCTGTTTTTTTACCGTCTTGCATTCGATAACTTTCAGTTATTAAAAAAGTAGTATCGTTTATGATAGTGCCTGCTCGTACGTATGCTTTCAACGGTGGGTCTGACGGATACCAACGCTCAAACTGTATAAAATTGCCTTCTATCTTGAAAACTCCCCAATTAGATTTATATTTCTTGTAACTATCCGAGTTGATAA
>JACFNJ010000154.1 GCA_019454865.1 Bacteroidia bacterium | reverse complement strand
GGATGCTGAAACTAAATTAAGCAATTACCTTCAGAACTTGCATGAACAACAGGGAGACTATGCAATGGTAAAAGAGGAAGTAGTTAGTGAGGATATTGCTGATGTGGTTAGTAAATGGACAGGAATTCCGGTTACGCGTATGTTGCAAAGTGAGCGAGAAAAGCTTTTGAATTTGGAAGAAGAATTGCATAAACGTGTGGTAGGACAAGAGGAAGCAATAGCTGCAATTAGTGATGCAATACGTAGAAATAGAGCAGGTCTTAGCGATCCTAAAAAACCCATTGGATCATTTATATTTTTAGGAACAACGGGAGTTGGGAAAACAGAATTAGCAAAAGCATTAGCAGAGTTTTTGTTTAATCAAGAAAATGCAATGGTACGAATTGATATGAGTGAATACCAAGAAAAGCATACCGTTAGCAGATTAATAGGCGCACCTCCCGGATATGTAGGATACGATGAAGGAGGGCAACTTACAGAAGCAATACGAAGACGACCTTATAGTGTGGTATTGTTAGACGAAATAGAGAAAGCTCATCCGGATGTATTTAATATATTATTGCAAGTATTAGACGATGGACGATTGACAGACAATAAAGGTAGAGTTGCTAATTTTAAAAATACCATTGTTATCATGACTTCAAATATTGGTTCACATATAATTCAAGAAAAGTTGGAGAATTATAATGAGTTTAATAAAGAAGAAAAAATAGCAGAAGCAAAATCGGGAGTGATGGAATTATTGAAAAAAACAATTCGTCCGGAGTTTTTAAATCGTATTGATGATGTAATGATGTTTACTCCTCTAAGTAGAGAAGATGTACGTAAAATTGTTGAAATTCAGTTTAAATCCATACAAAAGAATTTGGAGGAACAGGGAATACAAATTAATATTACAGATGAAGCAATGGAATGGTTGTCGCAACTTGGCTATGATCCACAATTTGGTGCTCGGCCATTGAAACGAGTAATTCAAAAAAGAATTTTGAATGAATTGTCTAAAGAAATATTAATGGGAAATATTAAAAATGATTCAAATATTATGATTACTCTTAACGCAAATAATCAGTTTGAGTTTCTCAATCAATAAGTCAACACTGAAAGATATTTTTATTTGTTTTAGTTCTGAATAAAGTTTTTTTTAAACAGACTCACTCTCAAAAAAAGGCTACCAAAAATTAAGTAGCCTTTTTTTGTATTTATATATCAATGTTTATTATATCTTCTATTTATCGCATACTTTACAATATACCAATTGATTAAGTGAAAGTAAACAGTTTGTTATATAATCTTTAAAAATTATCCCTAAAAATATTTTAACGTTTTTAAACTTTTCACAAAAAATAGCTTTTATTTTACATAGGTAAAGTTGCCGAAATATGGAGACTTTTCGGTACTTCAATAGTTAATTATTAAGTCTCTGTTCTTTTAATGATTTGATATGAAATTTTCAAAAGCAAAATCTGTACACGAAATTATTATTAATGAGAAAAAGTATAAGTACAGCTCGCTTAAAAACCTTGCAGACGCAAAAGTAGATCATCTCCCATTTAGCATTCGGATTTTATTGGAAAATGCATTACGCAACTACGATGGATTTAGCATTACGGATGAGCACATTCAAACATTATTATATTGGACACCCCAACCACCGGATAAAGATATTCCATTTATGCCTGCACGTATATTAATGCAGGATTTCACAGGAGTTCCTGCTGTTGTTGATATGGCATCATTACGTGCTGAGTTTGTAAGGCATGGTAAAGATGGGCAAAAAATAAATCCCTCAATTCCGGTTGATTTAGTAATTGATCATTCGGTTCAAGTTGATTACTTCGGTACAGATTATTCCTATGATAAAAATGTTGAATTAGAGTTTGAGCGAAATAAAGAGCGTTATGAATTACTCAAGTGGGCACAAAATGGTCTTAAAAATTTTACTGTAGTGCCACCGGGCATGGGAATTTGTCATCAGGTAAATTTAGAGTATTTGGCAAAGGGAATTACAAGCCAAGATGGGTGGTTGTTTCCGGATACCTTAATTGGTACCGATTCGCATACACCAATGGTAAATGGTATAGGTGTTATAGCTTGGGGAGTTGGTGGTATTGAGGCTGAAGCTGCAATGCTTGGGCAACCAATATTTTTTACTTGTCCGGAAGTGATTGGACTTAAACTTACCGGAAAAATTCCTGCCGAATGTACTGCTACTGATTTGGTGTTATCAATTACAAAAATATTGCGTGATAAAGGTGTTGTAGGAAAATATGTTGAAGTTTTTGGCGATGGATTGAATAACCTAACGGTAACCGATCGAGCAACAATCGGAAACATGTCTCCTGAGTTTGGTTGTACAGTTACCTATTTCCCAATTGATGAACGTACATTAGAGTATATGCGCGCTACAAACCGCACAGATGAACAAATTAAAATTGTTGAAACCTATTGCAAAGAGAATTTATTGTGGCGTACCGGAAATGAACAGATTCAGTATTCATCCATAGTTGAATTTGACTTATCATCATTAGAGCCTACAGTAGCCGGACCTAAACGGCCTCAGGATAAGATTTTCGTGAAAGATTTGAAAAATAAATTTGAAGATTTATTGCAAAAAGAATATCAACGTACATACACTACAATTGATACACGAAAAGAATCTGCTTGGCTTACCGAAGGTGGTTCGGGTACTGAGTTTGTTTTTGGAAAAGTACCAAAAGAAGGACAAACAATACCTACTGAAATTACAAAAGATGATATACATGCTGTTCGTATTAAACATAAAAATCAGGAATTTGTATTGAGTGATGGGTGTATAACTATAGCCGCAATTACGAGTTGTACAAATACCTCAAATCCTGCTGTAATGGTAGGAGCAGGATTACTTGCCCGTAAGGCAGTGGCAAAAGGATTACGTACAAAATCATGGGTAAAAACATCTCTTGCACCCGGTTCAAAAGTAGTAACTCAATATTTAGAACGAAGTGGGTTAAATGAAGATTTAAATGCATTACGTTTTCATACAGTTGGCTATGGTTGTACTTCATGTATTGGTAATTCAGGTCCATTACCAAATCATATTGCTGAAGCAATAGATAAAGGAGACTTGGTTGTTGCATCTGTACTTTCAGGTAATAGAAATTTTGAAGCACGAGTGCATCCGCAAACTAAAATGAACTTTTTAATGTCGCCAATGCTAGTTGTTGCATACGCATTAGTTGGTAGAGTTGATATTGATTTGTTAAATGACCCATTGGCATACGATCCAAATGGTGAAGCCGTGTACCTAAAAGATATTTGGCCAAGTAGAGATGAAATACAACAAACTATTAATGCATGTGTCAAGCAAGAAGATTTTAAAGCGGTGTATGATGTAATTTTTGATGGTGCAAAAGATTGGCAAGACTTAGACGTGAGTTTAGATAAAAACTTTTCGTGGAATTTAAGTTCAACCTATATACGCGAAGCTCCATTTTTTGAAAACATCAAACCGCAGCCTGAACCGGTATCTGCTATTACTAATGCAAGGGTGTTACTATATTTAGGCGATTCGGTAACAACCGATCATATTTCGCCTGCGGGTTCATTTAAAGAAGAAACAGCTGCAGGGCAATATTTAAAAGCAAAAGGAATAGTCAAAGCTGATTTTAATTCGTACGGTTCGCGTAGAGGAAATCATGAAGTAATGATGCGTGGTACTTTTGCTAATGTTAGAATTAAAAATAAGATTACTGATAAAGAAGGTGGTTTTAGTAAGTACTTTCCAACCGGTGAAGTAAAAACGGTTTTTGATACGGCAATGGCATATCAAAAAGATAATACACCACTAATAATTTTAGCAGGAAAGGAGTATGGTTCCGGGTCATCAAGAGATTGGGCTGCAAAAGGAACATTTTTATTAGGTGTTAAGGCTGTTATAGCTGAGAGCTATGAGCGTATTCATCGGAGTAATTTGGTAGGAATGGGAATTGCACCTTTGGTGTTTATGCACGGTGAAAATGCGGTTTCATTAGAGTTGGATGGTTCAGAAACTTTTACTATAAATGGCTTAGAACAAAATCTGGTTCCTCACAAAAAATTGGATGTTATTGCACTACATCCATCCGGCAAACAAACAAAGTTTTCTGTTGAAGCTCGCCTAGACTCTGCAATAGAGATTGAGTATTATAAAAATGGAGGTATTCTGCAATATGTATTGCGGGATTATCTGAAAAACAATTAAAATATATTTAAAGTTAAAATTATGAGTGAAGATAAACAACTGTATCCAAAGGCAACTACTGAGGATGCAAAAAAGAAAGCGGATTTAGCACCAAAACAAATAGAGGCTTGGAGAACTTTTAGTAGAGCAGTTTTTAAAGAAGGTGTTTTGGATGAAAAAACAAAACAATTAATTGCTGTTGCTGTAGCACATGTTACGCAATGCCCGTATTGTATTAAAGCCCATGTCCCAATGGCACGAAAAAAAGGAGCTAGCAAAGAGGAAATTATGGAAGCAATTTGGGTAGCAGCCGAAATGCGTGCAGGTGCAGCTTATGCACATGCTACAATTGCAATGGATGCAATGGATGAAAACTAATTTTTAAATTTTAAACCAATAATACATGTTAAAAACAGGATTACTTCATGAATTATTACATGAAGCACAAAACACAAAAAAACTAATTGCCGCAATACCGGACAATTTATTGAATTGGAAACTTACCGAGAAGAGTATGACTACCGCTGAATTGGCTTCACACATTGTAGGCTTGTATGATTGGTATGAACGGGTGATACAACACAGCGAGTTGGATTTTCATAAATACGATTATAAAACAGGCGACACTTCAAAAACTGAGAATATTTTGGCTAAGTTGGATGAAAATATAAAAAATGCAAAAGCTGCTATTGATAATTTTGATGATGTAAAAGCATTGGAAAAATGGCGACTTGTTGCAGGTGCAGTTGAATTAATTCCTCCAATGCCTAAAGTAGCGGTATTACGTAGCATAGTATGTAATCATATTTATCATCACCGTGGGCAGCTTACCATGTATCTTCGTGTTTCGGGCAATAAAGTGCCGGGCTTATATGGTCCATCTGCTGATGAAAAGGGATAATTAAGAACATTTGAAAAATTAATAAGATGAAGACAAGACTAAATTATCAGTCTGTTGATCCGGATTCGCTAAAAGCAATGCTGGAGTTAGAAAAATATACTCGTAACAGTGGATTAGAACATAGTTTATTGGAGTTGATAAAAACACGAGCTTCACAAATTAATGGTTGTGCATATTGTTTGGATATGCATACAAAGGATGCTCGAAAGGCAGGTGAAACAGAGCAACGATTGTACGGATTATCTGCATGGCGCGAAGCTCCGTATTACACTGAAAGAGAACGCGCTGCTTTAGCATATACCGAGTTTGTTACATTAGTAGCCGATAAAAATGTACCGGACGATATTTACGAAAATGCAAATAAATATTTCAGGGAAAAAGAATTAGTAGCTCTTACAATGGCAATTATTGCAATAAATGGTTGGAATCGTTTAGCTATTGCCTTTAGAGTAGAAGCCGGAACATACAATCCATAAATTATGCAATTAAAAAATAGGATAGCAATAGTAAGTGGTGCAAGTAAGGGATTAGGTAAAGCCATAGCAGTTGCTCTTGTTAAAAAAGGAGTAACTGTTTATGGTTTGGCTCGAATAGAAAAACATCTGATGAAAGTGTGAGAGGAAGTAGGTGAGCGGTTTATTCCGAGTACATTAGATATTACAAATCAAAACTCCGTTAACAAATGGATATATACAACTTTTACTACTGCAAATTCTCCCGATATTATAATTAACAATGCTGCAATAGGC
>JACFNJ010000153.1:3049-5849 GCA_019454865.1 Bacteroidia bacterium | reverse complement strand
ATGTATTGCATTAAGAGCGCAGAAACAGTAATCATATCCACCCTAAAATCCGTCATGCCTTTAAGGCAACTTCGTTGTGCAATGGTTGATGTTTTCATCAACTCAACAAATGCTTCAAAATCATCGATACTAATTTCTGATGCTTGGTTACTATATTTTTTGGGAATTACTGCAAAATCTTTTATTACCACATCAACCAATGTTTCAAACGAACCTGCTGAACCAATTAATACAATCGGTTGAAACACTTTGATTGCGTCAAACAAGGGAATTAGTTTCTCTTCAAGATATAAATTCAACTGCTCAATTTCGTAAGTTGAAATTGGGTCAGAAAGATGAAACTTTTCTAATAACCGAGCAGCACCAATTTCAAAACTTTGTTTCCATAGTATTTTTTCCTTTATTCCAATAATCGTTTCAACACTTCCACCACCAATATCCAAAACCAACACCGGTGTATCAGGAAATTGAAAGGAATGAAAAACTCCTTTATAAATGTACTCTGCCTCAGCTGAACCTAAAATAGTAGTAATTGAAAACCCAAATTGTCGGGCAATTTCATCTGCAAATTTTTTTCCGTTAGTTGCATTACGTATTGCAGATGTGGCAAGTAATTTCACTTCCGAAACAGCATATAAAGTAATCTGTTTCTTAAACTCAGATAAGGCTGCAATTCCACGCACAAATGCCTCATCATTGATATAGTTATTATTAATTCCACCTTTTCCAATCTTTACAGGAATTTGTAATTCATAATGCTCGTGAATTTTATCATCAGCTATTTCTGCTATTAATAGTTGAAACGTATTTGTCCCCAAATCAATTACAGCTTTCATCTAATTTTATTCTTTCATTTCAACATAAATATCCGGAAGATTTCTACCCAATCCATCATAGTCTAAGCCGTATCCTAAAACAAATTCAGGTTCAATTTCAAAACAAACATAATCCGGATTAATTGGAGTTTTAAGAGCCTTTGGCTTAAATAATAATGTAAGCAACTTTACCGATTTTGGTTGATAATAATTTAATTGACTTAAAATGTGGCTCATTGTAATTCCGGTATCAATTATATCTTCAACAATAATTACATCCCTGTTTTTAAGGTTTTCGGCAAATCCTATGAGCTGTTTTACATTGCCGGCTGACTGTACACCTTCATAACTGGATACCTTAACAAAAGATATTTCACTTTGGATAGTAATTTTCCGAAATAAATCAGCAGCAAGTATAAATGCACCATTCAATACGGCTAAAAATATCGGATTTTTATTCGTATAATCCTTTTCAATTTCATTTGCTATTTGACTCAATCTACTGTCAATCGCTTCTTTTGAAATATAAGGCTTAAATTTTCTATCGTGTATTTTGAGTATTGCCATTATTGTTGTTTACTTGTAATGATAATTCAAATATACATTCCTATTTAATGATTTTTAAAGTAGATATTATGATTTCAGACATGCAAAAAGCAAAACCAATTGCTTTATTTTATTGATAATTTAAAATAGTTTCTACTAAGCTACCAATGCGAATATTATCAATAATATCATATCCTTTTTTACCTGCCACAACAGGTGGCGAAATATGCACTGCTGCCCTATTAAATGAGTTATCTAAAAAACATAGTGTAACTGCATTTACCGTAGAACCATACAAACAAGGATATGAACACCAAACCGGAAATACTGAAATAATTTACGCTATGCCGTTTAAGCCAAGCAGGTATTTTAATCCAAGTATTGTCAGTAAACTTAAAAAAATAATCAAACAAAAAAATGCTGACTGGCTTTTGTTTGAACAACCTTGGATGGGCTGGATTATTTGGTTTCTTCGCTTAACAACAAAAACAAAAATTGCCATTAGAAGCCATAACATTGAGTATTTAAGATTTAAAAGTATGGGGAAATGGTTTTGGCAAATCTTGTATATCTATGAAAAGATAACCTACAAATCAGCACATGTTGTGTTTTTTTTAAGTGAAGCTGACAGACAAAAAGCAATTTACGAATTCGACTTAAATCCTAAAAAAACTTTACTTACTCCGTATGGAGTTACTTACAGCAAACAACCCATATTAAACTCATCAGAAACAATAAAAAATTTCAAGCAACAAATAGGAATTAAAGATGATGAAATTTTTATCCTGTTTTTTTCTACTCTAAGTTATTTGCCAAATTACAATGCTGTTAAATATATCTCAGAAGAAATTTATCCTCGACTAATTAATAAAGGATTAATATTTAAAATAATTATTTGTGGAAAGGGTTTACCAGAACTTGTTGCAAATAGTTTAAAAGATAAAGAAAACATAGCGTATCATGGCTTTGTTGAAAATCTAGATTTATACATTGATGCAGCAAATCTTGTACTTAACCCGATACTAAGTGGTGGAGGTATTAAAACCAAGGCTATTGACACATTAGTAAGAAACCAACGCATTATTTCAACCCATAATGGTGCTATCGGCATTGATGCATCAACTTGTGGCAACAACCTAATTATAACTTCGAATAATGACTGGGATGCTTTTTGTAATGCTATAATCCAATATGCAAATCAACCGAAACAAATACCACAGAAGTTTTATGAAACATACAGTTGGGAAAATATAGTGCAAAATCTTTCCAAAAAATTAGAAGACAACAGAAGCTAATTTTTTATAAATTTACAACATGAAAGTATTTATTTTGGCTGTAAATAGCGGTGCATTTAGCTTATGCTTACATAATTTATTTTTGTCAGTTTTAAATACAGCAGCCGGTTTTGTATTATCTATAAATACATACTTAAATTATCT
>JACFNJ010000153.1:0-3039 GCA_019454865.1 Bacteroidia bacterium | reverse complement strand
AAAGAATTTACTGTCCGTTTTATTTCAAGATAAATTTATTTTATGTTATGATAGGTAAGGTAACCAAATCTACCGGTAGTTGGTATAATGTACGAGTAGAGGAGTTAAATAATGTAACTATACCTTGTAGAATAAAAGGCAAATTTAGACTTAATGATATAAAACATACCAACCCAATTGCAGTAGGAGATATTGTTGAAGTGCAGTTTGAAAACGACAGTGAAACAGGATTAATTACATCAATCCAGCCAAGGAAAAACTATATCATTCGGAAATCAAGTAATTTATCAAAACAAACACAAATAATAGCCAGTAATATTGATCAAGTGCTTTTAATTGCATCCCTCATTTATCCGCAAACAGCTTTGGGATTTATTGATAGATTTATTGTAACAGCAGAAGCTTATCATATTCCACCCATTATAATCTTCAACAAACTTGATTTATACCAAAACGAACTTAATGATTTGATGAATGAAACATTGTCTATATACAAATCAATAGGTTATAAATGCACTGCTGTATCTGCACATACAGGTGAAAATTGCAACCAAGTTATTGAACTATTAAAGGACAAAATCACATTAGTTTCGGGCAATTCAGGTGTCGGAAAATCATCCTTACTCAATAAAATATCTCCTTCTTTAAATTTAAAAACCGGAGAAGTATCTACGTTTTCACAGAAAGGAAAACACACTACTACTTTTGCAGAAATGTTTTCACTTGATTTTGGAGGATACGTAATTGATACTCCAGGCATCAAAGAATTTGGTATTGTAGAAATTGAAGATTCTGAAATCTCTCATTACTTTATTGAAATGAGGCCTTATATAAATCAATGCAAGTTTAACAACTGTAAACACTTAAACGAACCGGGTTGTGCTGTTATTAAAGCCGTTAAAGAATATAAAATAATACCCGAACGTTACGAAAGTTACATTAAAATATTAACTAAAGCTGATTTTTACGAATAATGAAAGCTGTGATTCAACGTGTTTCAGAAGCAACTGTAACGGTAGATAATAAGATTATTGGCAAAATAAATTCAGGATTATTAATTCTAGTTGCATTTGGTCAAAACGAAACACAAGAGGAATACAATTGGATGATTCGGAAAATTTTATCCATGAGAATTTTTAACGATTCAAACGGCATAATGAATTTAAGTATTAACGAAATAAATGGCGAGCTTCTAATAGTAAGTCAGTTTACATTATTTGCAGATACTAAAAAAGGTAATCGTCCCAGCTACACGCAAGCCCTACCACCAAACTTTGCACAAGCAGAATACAATAAATTCCTTGAAATCTTTAAATCCTCTACTCCTTTGAAAATAGAAACCGGAATATTTGGTGCAGATATGAAAGTGAAATTACTTAATGATGGCCCGGTTACAATATTGCTTGATAGTAAAAATAAATAAAAAAGGCTGCCAAAAACTGACAGCCCTTTTATTATAGTTAACATATCTTAGAATTCCCAAAGGTCATGCTCGCGATTAAATAGCTCATACTTTATCCTATCCGCTTCCAATAAAGCTGCTTCACCATTATCTTTAAAGTCAGCAAAAGCATTTATTGGCAAATCGTATGGATTAGATTCTCGTGTTATGTAACTAGTAAATAATCGTTGTTCAAACCAATCGTCATAGGTAACACGAGCAGCATCATTTTGACGATTAAATACCTCCATATTAACTAAAATATCTCTTACATCAGCAACATCAGCATCACTTACATCTTTATGATACTTTAACCAACACCATTCCATTTCGCCTAATTCAGCACCATCAATTTGAGGTGATACTAAAGGAGCAATAGCAATAATCCTTACATACATTCTTGATTCTTTTTTATCAAAAATCCAATCTTCCATCAAGCGATACTTTTTAATATCCTCTGGTCTTAATGTAATTTCAATACTATCAATCCGTATATTGGTTGGATCTTCAGGGTCACCGTTGGGATCAATTAATACTTCCGTTGGTTTCTTTTGAGCCATAAAGTTTTTAAACTCCTCAGAACTCATAAAACTTGCTAAAGAATCATCTTTATATGCGGTTAGCTTTCCGGATAATACGGCATTGTATAAGACAATATTCCATGGATTTTTAGGCCAATTCATTGGTTGATTTTGTTTTTGACGTACATCAATAACACGCCAAACACGTTTAGCCCAATGTACATCAGCTTCACGCAAATAAGGCCAATCTACAACCTTACGTTCTGTAACAGCCTGACGAGTATATATAAAATCATCATATACACCTTGTGCAAATCCTTCCAATGAAGATAAAGCCAAAACTAAAACAAATATTATCTTTTTCATTTTTTAATTATTGTACATCAAATACTAATGGAGACGAAAGCTGACGATTTCCATCCGGACCTTTAACTTTGATAGATGTAAACATAATCTTATCACCTTTTTGAGCCTTGTTAATAGCTCCAATCATGGATTGAGATAATGCTTGTCCTTTGCCCTTTTCGTAAATTGCTTGTCCACCTCTTTTAGGAATCATAATAAAATCATATTCATAAGGAATATAATTTAATCCTTCAAATGCAAATCCTGTCATAGCAGCACGCAATACAGATTGTGATTTAAGAATTGCAGCAGGTTGACCACCACTAACTGAAAGTGTACCTAAAGCTGGTTGAGGATCTGGCACCTTACGCACACGATACTCAGCTTCTCCCATTCGTTTTGTTGCATTTGTTCCCTTATCTTTTACAGAACAAATAATTTTTATTTTTGCAGCAGAACCTGTAACCTTTAATAGGTATTGTCCAGTTGCAGGATCTTTTCTAAGAGTACCACCATTAGCAGGTTCAATTACAGGGGTTACTTCAGCAGCTGCATAACCTGGTACAGAAACTGAAATTGGATTATCTAAACCAATATAAACCACATTCATCTTTGTTGCAGAAATAACAGCTAAAGGTTTTACAACAGTATATGAAAATTCTTTTTCATAAGTCTCAACCTTTCCTGATGCACGTTTTGTAGTGATTACAGCTTTAAATTTCTTTTCACCTT
>JACFNJ010000152.1 GCA_019454865.1 Bacteroidia bacterium | reverse complement strand
CTTTGTGTAGCTCCCAAAGTTTTTTGCAACTGGCTGAACATATCCGCAAATCCGGCAAATGTACCTCCAACAAACATGCTAAAAATAACAAACATAGTTAATGCACCAATTGTCATCTCGCCACTTTGAATCATGTTGGCTCCATACCACATTACAAATGCAATTGCTCCAAAAACACTAAATATCATAAACGAAATAAAAGCCCCACGGTAACGTGCATTACTTATTGCAATATGCACCACAGAAGTAATGCTTTTCATGTAACGGCTAATTTCATTTACTTCACTTGTAAATGCTTTAACCATTGCAATACCCTGAAATGTTTCTTGCACTATTGTTCCGCTATCGGCTAATTTGTCCTGTGCTTTACGTGCCATTTTTCTAATTCTAACTCCAAATACAACAGCCAATACCGCTATTATTGGTACTACCGAAAGCATGATCAGCGCAAGCTTTGAACTAATCCAAAATATAAATGCTAAACCAATAATTAAGGTAAAAATACCCCGTAAAAATTCAGCTAAAATAAATGAGATTGCATCTTGAATTAACGATAAGTCTGCTGATATGCGATTGCTTAATTCGCCAACACGTTTTTCGGTAAAATAACTCATTGGCATTGTAAGTAATTTGGTGTAAACATCTTTTCGCATTGTTGCTAATGATTTTTCGCCAACTTCGGTTAGCAGATAAACGCGCATAAACGAAAAAAATGTTTGAATACCTAATTGCAAAAAGATAAGTAGCAAAGTAACATTCAATGTCCACTTTATATTGGCTAACCCTAGCATATTTACTACACCCGGTGTATTTCCCATAATACCTTGTGAAGCTCCCGGTGATGCTGCATCAATCATTTTACCAAGAAAAAATGGAAACAAGCTTGTAGTAAATGCTGATAATGCAATAAATACCAAACTTAAGATAAATTTCCCTCGATGTGGTTTTAGATAAGTAAAAAGGAACAACGATTGTTTTAAGGATTCTTTGGTTATTTTAACTTTGGGTGATGCATCAGCACTTTTACTACCTCTAGGCATATCAATAAATTATTTCGGTACAAAAAAAGATAAAATTAATGTATCCCAAAAAGATTAATATACTATTACCCCGATATATCAATTAATATAATTTGATAGTTGTAGTTTAAGTTATATGCAGCTCGAATTTAACCTTATTCAACATAATCAGTTAGGTAAGAGAAACGCTCTGTTAATGCACCTGCAGTAGCTATTGTTGCATTTTTAATTATATCATCCGTATCAGCAAGTAGTAAATAAGGCAAAATATTTTTCACCAACTGATTTCCAAATTCTATTGAAGCATCAATAGGTAATTCGCAAGGTAGATTTCCTACAGCTTGTACATCGATGTGTTGCCCTTCAAAAGGTGCGGTTTCTTTGTTTATAAATGGATTAAATCCATAAAAAGGTTCAGCAATGGTTGTGCTTCGAACTGTACTAGGAACTGGGCCGGGAACATCACATGAAATATCCGAAATAATTTTTATTCTAAAATCATTGTTTTTCATTTCTTCAAGTGTAAAAAACGGCTCTAATTTGGAGTGCCAATACACTGCATTTATCATCACATCAGCCGAACGATAATAAGGAGAAAATGTACTTCTATAATTCTCTGCATGCTTATAAAAATCGGATTTATCCCAACCTCTTCCATCTTTATGCGCATAGTAGTCTTCACTACGCAACTGCACATAAACCGGATGATCGTATTCGGTTTCTAAAAATTGTTCAGGTGTAATGTGATGGATTTTTAATCGCTTAAAAAACTCCATTGCCCCATGTGCTACTCTACCATCACCGCACAATACAATTTTCATAGGCGGAAGTTGTAATCCTTCGTATTGTGCATACATTGCATCCATATTTTTACATTTGTTTGCAGGCAATATGCTGAAATTTTTATTTCGCAATCCCCACATCAAAAAAGCATAATGCGCACCTACAATACCTGCAAACCTACCAAAACCGATAATGCGATGCCCACCTTGCCATACTAATGTTTCATAATCTATCAGCGTAATGTTTTTTCGTAATATTTCACGCAACATCTTTTTGTTTACAGCTTGCTTTTTTATGGTATGCGAAAAAAACAAATAGGTTTTATCCGCTATCAACTGATTGTATGGAACTTCCTTAACACCCAACAATATATCAGCTTCCGACACATCTTCTCTTACTTCAATACCAATTTTACGATACTCATCATCACTAAAACAACGAAAAGGCGAAGCTTGAACAATTATTTTTATTCCCGGAAATCGTTTTATTAAATCTAAGCAATCGTTTGGAGTAAGCGGTGTTCTTAAATCTGCCGGCTGTTTATATTCACGTATTACACCTATTGTTTTCATGGATACGAATGTAAGTGAAGGCAAGATTTATTACAAAAATTTAGAACTGTGTTTCCGCAAAATATGTATTTTCGCCACAATTATGAGTAAAACAAACTTTGTTGAAGAAATGAAATGGAGAGGCATGTTGCACGACATTATGCCGGGTACTGAAGAATTATTAAACAAACAAGTTACAAGCGGATATATTGGTTTTGACCCTACTGCCGACTCATTGCATGTTGGGCATCTGATGCAAGTAATGACACTGATTCATTTTCAACGGGCAGGACACAAACCGTATGCCTTAGTTGGTGGTGCTACAGGAATGGTAGGTGACCCCAGTGGCAAAAGTGCTGAACGAAATTTATTAGATGAAAATACGCTAAATAAAAATGTAGCAGGAATACATTCACAGCTTGAACGATTTTTAGACTTTAACAGCGGCAATAACAGTGCTGTTATGGTAAATAACTACGAGTGGTTTAAAAACTTTTCTTTTTTGGACTTTATCCGAAATGTGGGCAAACACATTACCGTAAACTACATGATGGCTAAAGATAGTGTAAAGAAAAGACTGGAAGGTGAAAATGGAATGAGTTTTACCGAATTTACTTACCAGTTGGTGCAAGGGTATGATTTTTATTATTTATGGAAAAATCATTCCATACAATTGCAAATGGGCGGAAGCGACCAATGGGGAAACATAGTAACCGGTACCGAATTAATAAGACGCAAAGATGGAGGTGAAGCCTATGCACTTACTACCAGCTTAATTAAAAAATCAGATGGTACAAAATTTGGAAAAACTGAAGGTGGTGCTGTATGGTTAGATGCCAAGAAAACATCTCCTTATAAATTTTACCAATTTTGGTTGAACGCAAGTGATGATGATGTAAAAAGTTGGATTAAAATTTTCACTTTATATACAAAAGAAGAAATAGAAGCTTTAGAAAATGGACACAATCTTGCACCACACACACGTGTTTTACAAAAAGCATTATCCAAAGATATTACTACACGTGTGCATGGCGAAGCAGAATACAACAAAGCAGTAGAAGCAAGCAATATATTGTTTGGCAATGCTACCGCGGATGCTTTTAAACAACTGGATGAAGAAACATTTATGGATATTTTTGAAGGTGTTCAACAATTCAAAATAAATAGAAACGAGCTTGAAGCCGGAATTCCAATTATTGATTTTCTTGCAGATAAAACACAGGTTTTTGCATCAAAAGGCGAAGCTAAAAAAATGTTGCAAGGCGGTGGGTTAAGTATCAACAAAACAAAAATTGATGATGTAAACTTAACAATTAACAAGCAACACATAATCAATAACAAATTTATAATTGTTCAAAAGGGTAAGAAAAATTATTACCTAATACTTGTTGATTGAACTTCCTACTAATAGAATAGTTTTTACTAAATTATTCATTTGTGATTTATTAAATTTAAAATTGCTAACAATAATATGCACCACTTTGAAAAGCACACAAGCATGTTGTTAATTATAAAGCGAAACAAGTTTTAGAGTTATTGTACAGCTTACTTTATGATTTGTTTCCTATTGCACATAAAAGTTTATTATGTAAAAAAACTTCTCAATCAAAATTCAATAAAAACTGTACTAAAAAAAATCCTGCAACAAGTTGCAGGATTTTTAATTTATAAGGAACATAAATTCAAAATTTATATTCAACCCTCAAGTACACGGGAGGGAAAACCGGCTAAAATAAATTATGCATCAATATTTGCATACTTAGCATTGGCCTCAATAAACTCTCTGCGTGGTGGAACTTCATCTCCCATCAGCATACTAAAAATTCGGTCAGCCTCTGCTGCACTTTCTAATGATACTCGTTTTAATGTACGTCTTTCCGGATCCATGGTAGTACTCCAAAGTTGTTCAGCGTTCATTTCTCCCAAACCTTTGTATCGTTGTATGCCCACACTATCCGGATTACCGCCTTTTGCCATACGCAATACTGCTGCCTCGCGTTGCTCCTCTGTCCAGCAATATTCTTCCTCTTTCCCCTTTTTAATTAAATACAATGGCGGTTGAGCAATATAAATATATCCAAATTCAATCAACTCTTTCATGTAACGGAAAAATAAGGTAAGTATCAATGTACGGATATGGCTGCCATCCACATCGGCATCCGTCATTATTATTATTTTATGATAACGTAATTTTTCTAAGTTTAATGCTTTATTATCATCAGCAGTACCAATACTTACACCTAATGCAGTAAACATATTTTTTATTTCTTCATTTTCATAAATTTTATGTTCCAATGCTTTTTCAACGTTCAATATTTTACCGCGTAGGGGTAATATTGCTTGCGTAGCACGATTACGCCCTTGTTTGGCAGTTCCACCGGCCGAATCGCCCTCCACCAAATACAATTCGCATACCGCAGGATCCGATTCAGCACAATCTGCTAACTTACCCGGCAATCCTCCCCCACTCATTACACCTTTACGTTGTACCATTTCACGGGCTTTTTTAGCAGCATGGCGGGCAGTAGCAGCCAATATTACTTTCTGTACTATTAATTTGGCTTCACGTGGGTTTTCTTCCAAAAAATTAGTAAGCATTTCACCCACACATTGATCTACTGCTCCGGTTACTTCACTATTGCCAAGCTTTGTTTTGGTTTGACCTTCAAATTGTGGTTCGGCAACTTTTACTGAAATCACACCGGTTAAACCTTCTCTAAAATCATCACCTGAAATTTCAAATTTCAAATTCTTGAACATCCCTTCCTTTTCACCGTAGTTTTTAAGTGTTCGGGTTAATGCTCTACGAAATCCGGCAACATGTGTTCCGCCTTCATGGGTATTGATATTATTAACATACGAATGTAGGTTTTCAGCATATCCGGTATTGTAAATCATTGCTATTTCTATTGGCACACCATTTTTTTCGCCTTCCACATAAACCGGCTCTGCCAATAATTTCTCACGTGTTCCATCTAAGTATTTTACAAATTCTTTTAATCCGCCTTCACTAAAAAATGTTTCTTCTTTACTGTTTCCATTTTCGTCCAAACGCTCATCTTTCAAATTGATACGAATGCCTCTGTTTAAGTATGCCAACTCGCGCATACGTGCTGCAAGTGTCTCAAACTTATATTCAAACACAGTAAATATTGAGCGATCGGGTTCAAAGTATTGTAATGTGCCTCGGTAATCTGTTTCACCTATTACTTTTACATCATACAATGGTTTTCCACAAGTATATTCTTGTTGCCATATTTTACCCTCGCGATACACAGTGGTACGCATTAATGAAGATAATGCATTAACACAACTTACACCCACACCATGCAATCCTCCGGAAACTTTATAGGTATCTTTATCAAACTTACCTCCGGCATGCAATACTGTCATTGCAACTTCCAATGCCGATTTTTTTTCTTTGCTGTGCATTCCTGTAGGAATTCCCCTACCATCATCTTTTACACTTATTGCATTATTGGTATGTATAGTTATGTAAATATTTTTACAATATCCTGCCAAAGCTTCGTCAATTG
>JACFNJ010000151.1 GCA_019454865.1 Bacteroidia bacterium | reverse complement strand
GAAGATGTATTCCAATAAAAGTTATACGTATTCGGAATAAACATACCTATTATAGTTTGTGGTGTAAATCCTAGGCTATCACAAAATGCATTACTGTTAAGCAATTCAATTAATTCCACACTGTCGGCTTCTAATTGTTGCCCCCAAAAACCAGCTATGTCGCTGTTGCGTTGAGCATATTTAAATACAATGTCAAATGGTTGTTGCCTGCCGCTTACTAATAAGCGCATTAACTCAATGTTGTTCATTGCATTGTTTATTTCGTATTTGCCGGGTTTAATTAGTTCAGTATATCCAGCAATACGCATTAGTCGTCCTAATGATTGTGTGTTTTTTAATATTCCTGTTTCTTCAATTAAATACAAATTTTCGTCAAATGACTTGTTGGTATGAATGTATAAAAATGCTTTTTCGTTTTCAGGCAGATTAACATTGGATGCAAGCACCTCTTCATAAATTTTTAAAGCAGCAGCAAATAGCAATATTCCAAAAATGGTTAATACAATAAGTAATGTTTTTTTATTTGAATTCTTTTTGGCCATAATTAATTCAGAAATTGGATAAGTTGTTTCACAGTTGGGTTATTCGGATGTTTTTTTGATAAATGCAGAATTACGTTTTTTGCTTCATTTCGGTTATTTATAGCAATTAATGCTGCCGCCTTGTTAAGTAAGGCTTGTTCGTAATCCGGGTCAAGTTTTAAAGCTTGGTTGTAGTAGTTAATTGCTTGTATAAAATCATTTTGTTTTGCATTTAAAAATCCCAAGTTGGTTAATGGCTCGGTTTGCTTTGGATTTTTAGCAATGCTGGATTGAAGTATTTGTTTGGCTGATTCTATTTCATTTAAGTTTATAAGCACTCCGCCTAAGGCATTGATAAAATCTAAATTGTTAGGCATAATATTAACAGCTTTGTTATACCATTTTTTTGCAATGTCAAAGTTGTTGTTTAGCACAAATGCTCGCCCAATGCGGTAGCATAACCACCCGTTTGTTTGCTCTTCAATGGTAAGTGATAAGGCAGTTTTTCTTATTTTACCAAACTCATTTTGTAAATACCACAAATGAATTTGTGTATTATTGGTATTGCCTGTTGATTGTGTTAAATAAAAAGTTACACTATCAAAATTGGAACTTTTGCCACCAAATTTTTCAATATAATTTAAGTAAGCATTTGCACGTGTTAGGGCATCACTTTCTTGGTTATTGATGCAATATATTCCAACAAATTTTTTTATATCTTCTTTTGCTTCTTTTTTTGCCGGTACTCTTATCCAATGGTCAGTTACTGATACATGTGGAATATCAATTGTACCGGATTTTGGCATGTGACATTTTACACAATTATATTTAGCAGTTTGTAATAACTCTTTTTTTTCGGTGCAATAGTTGTTTTGTTGTGTAGTGTGGCAACTGTTACAGCTGTTGTTAAAAACCTGTGTTCCGGTTACTTTAACACTTACATGCGGATTATGGCAGGTAATGCATGTTAGCTTTGAAGTATGCTGATTACTCCCAAAACAATTGCTCATTTGCAAACGTTGGGCATGTGAAGCCATTATAAATTCATCTTCTCTACCTTCGTATTTAGGCATATACACATCAATATAATCACTTAGTTTTTTGCCGGGTTTAAAGTCAGTAAATTGTTTGCCTTCTTTTACAATAGCATTGCCTTGTAAGTGACATCTTTGGCATACATCAATTTGCAACTCAAAAGAAAGTTTTTTGGGATTAACAATGGTATAATCAATGTTTTTTGAGGTGTCAATTAATACTCCTGCACTTTTTTCTTTCACATGTAGCTCACCTGGTCCGTGGCATCTTTCGCAATCAATGCCGCGTGGTATAGTAATAAATTTGTTATTACTTGTATTGTCAAATTGAGGCATTGCATTATGGCAGCTCATACATTCAATGCCAATTGCTCGGTTAAATCGTGAGTTTTGTCCGTTTTCAAATCCGGGTGGTAAGTCCCATTGTTTTTTTTGGGCATACCATGTTAGCGGCATTTGATAAATGTAACCATTACTATTCATCATGTGCGAGTTTGTATGTTGCCCGCTTCCTACAATGTAATCAACTCGTTCTATACGTTTATAAGTTGTATCTTTTTTATCCAACCTATACTCCATAATATACATGCTGTCGTTTTTCCAAAACGGGTAGTAGTGCATATCATTAAATTTATCATACACTACTTGATGGCTTTTAAAATTTGCCACAGATTTTTGTTTACTGGCAATGTTAAAAGATTGCCCCATGCCTGTTTCGATAAAAGTTTTATAAATATCGTAATGGCAATTTTTGCAACTATTAATTCCTACATATTTTACGGTATCGTTGTGGTTAAGGTAGGTTTCTTCAGGAGTTTGATTTCTGGTTTGTTGGTTACAGAATAAATTGATAAACGTAACTATACTAATTAGTACAATACTTGTTAATGTGAGGATGTGCGAAGAAACTTTACGCATGTTTCACAAATTTATTTTTTTTGGTTTGGAGTACAATTGATTTATACACATTAGTTACGAGATGTTTTTGTGGTTAAAGTCCTAAACTATCCATTTTGCTTTTTTCGTAATGATCGCCTTCGGCAGGATACCGTAAGATGTTTTCAAACCTTCCACTTTCTTTTGCCATGCTCCAAATTAATCCTTCGCCAGCAGGTTCGGTTTGTGTAATTGTATTGTACACTTCATCTGCATAGGCTTTATCAGCATCCATTATTTTCCAACCTTTACTTTTAAAAAAAGTAATCAAGTCGTCCAAAAAAAATGCTGCTGCTAAATTGTGATGCAATAAAAGGGAATGATTGATGTGTCTTCCGGTAAGTGCAACAGCCAATGAGTCATAAAAAAGTGCACGATTATAAATATGTTCAATATAGTACTTCTTAAATTCAGAAATATCTGCCTGTGGATTTTCGGTTAAGCGATTTCTTAATCGCCAATCAATATACCATTCCTAGAAATCTATTGTAAGAAAAAGATTTTTATAGGCTTGTTGTTTCAAAAAAAGTCTAAAGCCTTCAACTTTCTCTTTGGTATTGCCTTCCTTTAAGTAAGGAAATCGGAAAAACTTGATGTAATTAGAATATTGGCGAATCAATGCATCATTTAATAAAAATTCTTGCTCATACTTTTTAAGTGTTATTGATGAGTCGTTAAAATTTGGGTGATTCAAAGTATGATTAGCAATAAAATGACCTGCATTATTCCATGTGCTTAAAACGTATTTGCCTTGTGTAGTGGTTTTATTATGCCCTGCTACATACATTATCGCTTTAATGTGGTGTTTGTCGAGTGTATTCAAAATTTTATGATGCCATACTTTCATAGGTACACCACCTAAAGTATTGGTTTTTCCATCATCAAAAGTAAAACTAATAGTTGGTTGCGATGCTCCTTGTATATTATTTGGTTTGTTAGCATTAGATATTTTATACGTGATGCTTGCTATAAATAATAATACGACTATTCCCCAAAATTTCATGCAGCAAATTAATTAATTATACTGCATACTTTATATTATTTAATTCAACAAAAATTTAATTTTCTAACTTGTAGTGTATTGGGTTTAACTGTGTGATATATAGATAAACATTGAGTTTGTTAGAGTTGTTATTCACAGAATTGCCTATTAAATACGATAAAGTTTGATTTGATTATGTTGCATTTTAACTGTTATTTTTACTCAATAATTTTTTACCTATTGTGCAACGAAGTATTGTTCATATTGATTTGGATTCCTTTTTTGTTTCGGTTGAGCGATTGCTTAATCCGGAATTAATAGGTAAGCCGGTTGCAGTAGGAGGTAATAGTGCACGCTCAGTAGTGTCTTCGTGTAGTTACGAAGCACGGAAATTTGGTGTGCGATCAGCAATGCCCATGCTAATGGCAAAAAAATTATGTCCGGAGTTAATTGTAGTTAAAGGTAATTATGCATCATATACGCATTATTCAAAAATTATTACTTCCATTATTGCAGAGTCGGTACCATTGTATGAAAAAACCTCTATTGATGAATTTTATTTAGACTTAACCGGTACTGATAAGTTTTTTGGCAGTTATAAATTAGCAACTGAATTACGCAAGCGTATAACTAATGAAACGGGTTTGCCTATTTCTTTTGCATTATCAACCAATAAAACAGTTTCTAAAATTGGTACAGGCGAGGCTAAACCCAACGGACAAATGTATATTGAGGCAGGAAAAGAGAAAGAATTTTTAGCTCCATTGCCCATTCAAAAAATTCCTATGGTTGGTAAAAAAACTCTTCAAATATTGCAGCAATATGCAATTACTAAAATTCAGGATGTTCAAAAATTGTCTGCAGCAGCCATGCAAGGTATGTTAGGTAATAGTGGTATTGTAATTTGGGAAAAGGCAAATGGCATAGACAATTCACCAGTTGTTCCTTATACTGAACGAAAATCTATTTCATCAGAGCGAACATTTGAGAAAGACACTAGCGACACAAAGCAATTACTTTCTGTATTGATAACCTTAACCGAAGGACTTACCTACCAATTGCGAAACGAAAAAAAACTAACTACTTGTGTTGCAGTAAAAATTCGTTACGATGATTTTACAACTTTTACAAAACAAGAATCAATACCTGCAACAGCATTGGATAGTAACTTGATAGAAGCTGTAAAACGATTATTTCATAGCTTATATACAACAGGCAAAAAGTGCAGATTAATTGGAATTAGATTTAGTGAATTGCGCATGGGAGAACAGCAAATAAATTTGTTTGAGGCAAATAATAACAGCATGAAACTTTATGAGGCAATGGATAAAATTAAAAATCGCTTTGGCGAAAAATCAATAACTCGAGCAATTACGACAGAAAATTCAAACTCGAATTTGTTAAAAGATTAACATTTTTTGGGACTATACTTTATTGATATTTCTATTTTGAAAAGAGAGTTGATAGTATATTTATTTTAGATTTTAATTATAGATTACGAGATACTTATATAATTACTGAGGATAGTTATATAGTATTCATTTCCATGATTGTTTTTAAGCATTTACTATGATTGAAAGCATATTAAAATATAGGGAGTGAATTTACTTTTGTTAAATAATTCCAATAAAAATGAAAACAAATTTTACTCTTAACTCAAAAAAACTATTGTTAGCAATTGTAACAAGTTTTTTTATCACTCTGTCATCTAAAAGCGTTGCACAAACAATTACCTCAACCACATCGGGAGGCTTATGGTCATCAGCAAGTACATGGATTGGAGGTGTTGTACCTACAAGTACAAATGATGTTGTAATTAATGGAACCGTATTTATAAATAATAGTGTTTCGTGTAGAAATATTACTATAAATGCAGGTGATACTTTAGTGGATTATAACACATCAGCGGTTTTAACTGTTTTAGGAAATATTACTAATAATGGTGTAGTTGGAAGAAATGTTAGTAATTATTACAATGAAATTGATGTAAAAGGGAACATAGAAAACAATGGAATATGGAAACCATATAAAACAACCTTATCCGGTGTTAGTATGCAGTTTTTGCAACAATCGGCAGGCAAACGCTTTGAAGGTGTATGGGCTATTACAGATACCAATAGTTTTGTAAAATTAAACTCAAATGTTGTTTTTGGCGGTAATGAAAATTTTGATTTAAACAACGATACACTTCATACCAATGGATATAATTTGCAGGTGGATGAAATGGGATTTTATGATGGCACTATTATATCTGATGATACAATTTACATTAAAAATAAAACCAAAATATGGTCTTATGTTTCGTTTATAGGAAACATAAAACTTACCGGAGTATTTAACTACAGTGATGGCAATGTATTTATCGGTACACTTACCAATCAAGATACATTGATTAATAGAGTAAGCAATGTATTAACTATTAAGGGTAACATAATAAACAATGGATATGTATTACGTGACCCTTCTGATTATAGCAACGTAATTGATGTAAAAGGGAACATAGAAAACAATGGAATATGGAAACCATATAAAACA
>JACFNJ010000150.1 GCA_019454865.1 Bacteroidia bacterium | reverse complement strand
AAATTGTAAGGTGTTTTGGTGTTATTATACTATAACCATACTCAAACCCCAATACAGCATACTCGGATAGAAGGGAGTTATAAAAATCAACAGGGGCGTTTTTATCAGCACCTAAGTTGTCAAAAGTATTGTATGATTTTTCACTATCTTCTTGCTTTATTATAGCATGTCGATGTGAAAATGTTCCTCGTTCTACATCTTGTCCGCTCATTCTTACACCAAAGCCCTCGTTTGCTAAAGTAGCATAAGCCATCAACTCACCCATAGCCCAATCGTAATTGTTTTCTGTTATCATCTTCTTACGATCCGTCATGAGTTTTTTTACTTTGCTAAAAGCATTAAAGTTTTCCGGAATGTTTGTTAATTTATCTGCTAAGGACAAAAACAATTCTTTTGATATTGCTGTTTTGGGTTGTGTTTCAAAATCTTTTTCAGTTGAGGTATGATAGCCATTCCAAATTTCTTTAATGAATGAAGAAGCGGGAGTTGCGTCTGCAAGTTTTGCCGATTCAAGTTTTTCTTGCAACAACTTTCTAAATTCCTTTTCCATTTCTTTAGCCAAATCAGCCTCTACACTTCCTGCACTCAAAAGTTTTTGGTTGTATATTTCGCGTGGATTTGGATGTGCTGCTATTGCTTTGTATAGTAATGGCTGAGTAAAACGCGGCTCATCGCCTTCATTGTGCCCATATTTTCTATAACCCAATAAGTCTATAAACACATCGGTATTGAACTGTTGACGATACTCAATTGCTAGTTTCATGGTATATACTACAGCCTCAACATCGTCTGCATTTACATGGAATACAGGGCTTGCTGTGATTTTTGCTACATCAGTACAATATATACTTGTTCTTCCATCTTGGTAGTTGGTTGTGAAACCAATCTGATTATTTGTAACAACATGAACAGTTCCGCCTACATTATAGGCTTTTAACCCCGCCATTTGCACCATTTCATACACCACTCCTTGGCCGGCAATTGATGCATCACCATGAATTAATATTGAAGTAATTTTTGAAAAATCGTGGTTGTGTTTGTTTTCAATTCGTGCTCTTGTAATACCGTTTACAACAGGTCCTACGGTTTCTAAATGTGATGGATTAGGGGATAAGCTTAAGTTTATGGTTTTGCCTTTTTCTGTTTTTATTTGTGTACCGTATCCCAAATGGTATTTTACATCTCCTTCAAACAGGGCTTCTTCATAAGCTTTACCTTCAAACTCTTTAAAAATCTCTTCGTAGGTTTTATTTAAAATATTTGCTAATACATTTAAGCGTCCGCGATGTGCCATTCCCAATACATACTCTTCAATTCCTAATTCAGCACCGTGTTGTATAATTGTATCCAAAGCAGGAATAAGTGTTTCTATTCCTTCCAATGAAAATCTTTTTTGACCAACAAATTTTGTATGTAAAAAGTTTTCAAAAACTGTAGCTTGATTAAGCTTGCTTAGTATATGTCGTTTTTCGGCAATTGTACAACTTGGTGTATTGCGCACAGATTCCATTTTGGTTTTTAGCCAATTGAGTTGGTTTGGATTGCGCATGTACATGTATTCTACTCCAATGCTTTGGCAATAGGTTTGTTCTAATAATGCAATAATATCTTTAAGCTTTGCCGCTCCTAAGCCCACCTCAATTCCTGCATTAAATGTTTTATCTAAATCCGCTGGCTCCAAGCCAAAGTTTTTAATATCTAAATTAGGCTCGTATTTTCTACGTTCTCTTACCGGATTTGTTTTTGTAAACAAATGTCCTCTTGAACGATACCCATGAATCAGGTTTAGAACATTTATTTCTTTAATTGAATCTTGGCTTAGTGCCGTAACTTTTGCTCCTCCGTTGGCATTAAATTTTTGTTGTCCTAATTCAAATCCTTCAAAGAATTTTTTCCAACCAAAATCAACCGAATCATTGTCGGATACATATTGCTGATATAAAGCCTCGATTGCATTTACATCTCCGTTTGAGATATAAGAGAATTTATCCATGATAATTCTAAATTTTTGCGCGAAGATAGGCTTAAAATGAGTAACTGCCCAAATTCTATGAAATGTATTTTGGTATGATTTTCAGCAGGTTTATAAAATTTAATCAAGCTGTTTTCCTTTTCAAACCAGGTATTTTGATTTATTCAATACTTAATCCGGATAAAAACTATATCGCAAGCGGTAATAAAATTTTAAAGGTGCTTCCTTTTCCTTCTTCGCTTTCAATGGATATGGTGCCGTTGTTTTTTTCGATAAACTCTTTACATAAAATTAATCCCAAACCTGTTCCTTTTTCGTTGGCTGTTCCTAATGTACTTGGGTTTAGGTTTCTTGTAAATAATTGCTTTTGGGCTTCTTCGCTTATTCCTACACCCGTGTCTGTAATTTCTATTAATACATTGTTTTCTTTTCGTTGTGAGTGCACGTAAACCTTACCACCATTGCTTGTAAACTTTATTGCATTAGATATCAAGTTTCGCAATACCAGGTTCAGCATGTCTTCATCTGCTAATACACAATCATCCGAAGTTGTATTGGTTAATTGAATTTCCTTTTGAAGAGCGGTTGCACTTAGTAAAGCAATGTTGTCTTTCACCAAAGTATTAACAGATATTTTTTTGAGATTAACCTTAATGCCATTTACTTGTGTTTGTGCCCATACCAAAAGGTTTTCTAGTAGTTCAATTGTATTATCTACTGATGAAGAAATTTGTTTGCTCAACTCTTGCAGACTATTTTCTTCCGGCTTGTAATCCGGGTTAGAAGCAAGCTCAAAGTATAATCGCATTGTAGTAAGATTGTTTCTTAAATCGTGTGATATAATTGAAAAAAATCTGTCTTTTACAGTATTCAGTTGTTTTAATTCTTCTTTTCGCTGAAAAAGTATTTTGGTTTGTTTCTTGTTTTGAAAATACAATACCAATATCATAATAAAGAAAACAAGAAGTATAAGAAAACCCACTAATAGAATTGTTTTCTTTTGTTTTTCTTTAAGTAAATTATTTGCCAAAATTTCCTGTTCTTTTTCTTGCAATTGAATTTGTTGTTTGCTTTTCTCACTTTCATAAAGCAATTGCAAATCGACAAGTTTTTTTAAAGTGCTATCGTTATAAATAGAGTCTTTAATATTTTTACTCAGTGTTTCAAAAGTTTTGGCATGCTGTGTTTTTTGTGTTGCGTTATAAAGTCTCGCTAAAGTTTCGTATGCAGTTTCTTGTTCTATTTTAAGGTGTGATTGCGTAGCAATTATTTTTGCAGCGTTTGCATGTTTTAAAGCTAACTCAAGTTTACCAAGTTGTTCATACGCTTTTGCTAATTCATTATTATTAGCGGCTTCAAGCGGAAGTATTTTTAATTTTTGGGAAAGAATAAGTGCCGCATTGAATTGTTCAATTGCCGATTCGAATTCACCGGATTGGATGTAGGTGTTTCCCAATTGAAACCGAATAGAAGCTTCGCCCGCATTGTTGTTCATTTCTTGATAAATGCGCAAAGCTTTATTATAATAATCAAATGATTTTGAATAATTACGCTGACGTAAATACAGGTTGCCAATTTGTTCGTAGCCTAATAGTTTTTTAAACTCATTACTTGATGTTTCATAAATTTCAATTGCTTTCAGATTATATTCTAATGCCTTGCTAAAATTGTTTTGCTTGGTATAAATATTTGCCAATCCGGAATAAACACTAACCATACTGTTTTTGTCTTGCACCTCTTCAAAGTAGCGCAAAGCTTGTAAATAATTGTATGCTGCATCCGACAGTTTTCCGGCTGCAAAGTATGCACCACCTAATGCACTTTGTGATTGTGCTTTTCGTTGTTCGTTTTTTAGTTGGTTTTCTAATTCAATATTTGTTGTAAAACATTCAATGGATTTGTTAATGTTACCGGTGCGGTAATATAATGTTCCTAGTAGTTTTTGAGCAATAGCTTCTTGCTCGTTATTTTGCTTATATGTTAAAGCATTATTGGCAAACTCAATTGCTTTAAAAGGGTTAGTATTTGTGTTTAATTCGGCAAGTTTTATGTACACGCCAAATTTTTCATTATCCGAAGCGGTTTGTATGGTTTGTAATATACTATCTGCTTGTTGTGCTTTTACACTAAGCTGAAAAATGATACAAACTATCCAGAGGTATTGCTTGAGCTGCATAAAGCCCGTTATATTTTTTCTACTATTTTAAATCCTGATCCATGTACGTTAACAATCTCTACTGATTGATCATCTTTAATCAATTTTCGTAACTTGTTTATATACACATCCAAGTTTCGCGCTGTGTAATAATCATCCCTACCCCATACCTGAATTAAAATTGTGTTTCTTGTTATTAATTGATTTTTATTACTCAACAGTAGTTTAAATAATAAACCTTCGGTGGTGGTAATTTTCTTTTCTGTTCCATTTATCAATAGCTTGTGGTTAGTAACATCTATGGTGGTATTTCCAATGATAAATTGTTCATGTTTACTGGCTAAGTCTTGTTGTGCATATTGTGTACGCTTCAATATTGCTTTAATGCGAGCAACCAACTCTTCAAAATTGAATGGCTTGGTAATATACTCGTCTGCACCATAATCAAATCCACGTATTTTATCGTCTTGTGATGAGTTTGCTGTTAAAAAAATTATTGGCACAATAGTGTTTTTTTCTCTAATGCGTTTTGCCAATTCAAACCCATTTAGCTTAGGCATGTTAATATCAATTATACACAAATCAAATCTTTCGGTACTAAAGTATTTCCAGCCCTCTTCACCATCTTTAGCTAATTTGGCAATGAAGTTTTTTGTTTTAAGATTTTCTTTTAGAAGCAATCCTAAAGTGGTTTCATCTTCAACTATTAAAATATGCGCTTTGTCCATAAAAGAAATTTTAACAAATGTACTTAAATTAAGGCTTGACACGAATAAGGCTTGTTAATATAATAGAATAATACAAGACAAATATTGCCAAACTGTTGCAAGTTACTTATTTGGTAAGGGTTTTAAAGAACTTATAAAATTTTCTTAATAATTATTTTACGATAATTTTGTTCCATGATTTTATACCAATCGTATTTACAATGCATAAAAAAGGGGCTTTTGTTGTTGCCTGTTACTTTATTTGTTATTAGTCAATCATCTCCAATAGCCAATATTGTATTAGCAATATCAATTGTGGCTTTTATTCATTTGTTGTTATTGCCTTTTGGTTGGTTTTTTGAAAATGTTTTTTTACAAAAAGATAAGTTAACTTCTGCAAGTTCGTTTGGCTTATTTATACTACTTGTTGGTATTGCATTTTTCTTTTCTGTTAAACTTTGTGTTTATGCAATTGTTTATGTCACACTTAATTTTTTTTATTACTATCCTAAAACAGCAATAAACAAAAAAGCAATAGGAGCATTTGTTTTTCAGTTTATAACTAATGGATTGTTACTTTATGCAATTATTGAAGAAGCCGTAATGCCGGATAAAAGTAGTGGTATAGCGATGCAAGCAATTGCTTTGTTTGTGTGTGCTTTTTATTGTTTCGGCTTGGTATTATATAAAAACGAAGATTTAAGATTAAGCAACGAAACGCTGGCAACGAAGATGGGAAATTTGCGTACAATTAATTTTGGAATTATTTTAATGGGTGTTGGCATGTTACTACTGCTTATGCACCTGTACAAAACCAATCATTTGTTACACTTCTTTATCTTTCTTCTTTTTTTAGCACCGGTTGCAGCATACATACGTTGGTGGAAAAAACAAGGAATTGCCAACGAGATTGTTTTTGAGTCGAAATACACAATACTGTTATTTTATCTGATGGGTATTTCGTTTTCAATATTTTCAATCGTTTTATTAATAATGAATTATTAATGGATATGCTTTAAGTAGCCTTTTAACAATACTTTGTAGCTATTATATCTATCAATTATCCACGTAGTAAAATTCAAATTGTCTATTTTATTTGAAGCGCTAAACACTTACAACAACAAGGATTTGCACTTTAATATTCGTATATAAACCTTTTGTAAATGCAATATCCACTAACTTAAAAAACTATAAC
>JACFNJ010000149.1 GCA_019454865.1 Bacteroidia bacterium | reverse complement strand
CTATATATTGTGAGTATGAAATCAAGTAAAAGTTGTGTTGATTACGTACTCCTTTACTTAATTATTAAATTTTCGGTAAACGAAAACAACGAAATTGAGTAATTGAATTGAAAGTATAAACGAAATAAACAGAAGCGTGGTATTGTGCATAGATTAAATATAAAACTGTATTGAAATATGAAATCATTAAAAATCACACAAACAATTATACTAACCACCGTAGGTTTGCTTACACTTTTTATGACAAACTCAATAGTTTTTGATTGGTTTGGCATTAGAGAAACACAAGGCAACTATGTATTATTTATTGTGTATGCAAATATGCTTTGTGGTTATCTCTATTTAGCAGCAGCATATTTTAACAGAAAGAATATCCATTTTAGTGCTATAAGTTTGGCTATTGCACTTTTTGTATTAATTATTGCCTACTTTGCATTTACTTTATACATTAAAAATGGTGGACTATTTGAACCAAGAACTAGCCTTGCATTGAAAGGCAGAATGGCATTTACTTTTATCACATTATTTATATCGATTTATTTAATTAAAGAAACAACATAAACAAATTACAACATGAAGAAAACAAGCATTATCGTAAGCGTTATTGCATCCTTAATTTTTATTGGATGCGGAGGTAACAAAACAGAAAATACACATCAACATGATGCCTCACACAATCATGAAGAACATGCCCAAGAGAATGTTTCCGCTGGTCATCAACACAATCAAGCATACGAAATAGAATTAGTGGATGGTAAAAAATGGATGGTGAATAATGAAATGAAACCATTTTTACAGAAAGGAGAAGAATTGGTTAATCAATATTTGCAAAACAATCAAACCGATTACAAAACGCTTGCAACGCAATTAAATGAACAAAACAGTCAGTTAATAAAAAGCTGTACAATGGAAGGCAAAAGTCATGATGAGCTACATAAATGGCTTCATCCGCATTTAGAATTAGTTAAAGAGTTAGAAAAAGTTTCAACCAAAGAAGACGCTGATCACATTATACATCACATTAGCGAATCGTATCAGGCTTATAAAAACTATTTTGAATAAACACTCAAAATTAATTAAGCTGCTTTTTAAAATGCAATGGACAAAATAACGTTAGACAACTACTTAGACAGTCATTACATACACCGGAGCAACTGGCTAAGAGCAGCTGTATTGGGAGCAAATGACGGAATAATTTCGGTATCAAGTCTTGCCATTGGAGTTGTAAGTGCAGGAGCAGATAAAGAAGCTATAGTATTAGCAACCTTAGCAGGACTTGTTGCCGGAGCATTATCCATGGCAGCAGGCGAGTATGTTTCTGTAAGTTCACAAACCGATATTGAAATTGCAGATATCGAACGAGAACGAAAAGAAATTGAAACCATGCCCGAAATAGAATTGGAAATACTTGCTAAAATATATGAAAACAGAGGACTGAAAAAAGAAACAGCAATGCAAGTAGCAAAAGAATTAACAGAACATAATGCGTTAGCAGCACATGTAAGAGATGAATTGGGCATTAATGAAATAAATCAAGCAAACCCATTACAAGCAGCATTTGCATCAGGTGCTGCTTTTTGTGCCGGAGGGCTACTTCCATTAATTGTTACTATAATAGCTCCAATTATTAATATGGAGTACTACCTTTACTTTTTCACAATAGTTGCCCTCATATTATTAGGAGTAGTATCTGCAAAAGCAGGTGGTTCAGGCATAGGTAAAGCGGTAGTAAGAATTGTAATTTGGGGCACAATTGCTATGGGGCTCTCTGCATTTGTTGGATATTTGTTTGGAGTAAACATATAAAACAATGAAAACAAAAGTAAAATATACTGCATTGCACCGATTGTTACATTGGGTAATGGCATTTGCCATGCCTGTATTGTACCTAACCGGATTTTTACGTATGCAGTGGATGAGTAAAAAATCAGTTGCAGAAGCTTTGGCATCACAAAATTTGGATGTTACTAAAGAGCAAGCACGAGGTGTTTACAAATCACTTGCAAGCCCTATGTGGCAATGGCACGAGGTTTTTGCACATGTTATGATATTTGCATTTTTAGCACGCATTATTTACATGATTTCAAAAGGTATTCGATTTCCGAACCCTTTTAATAAACAATGTTCAACAAAAGAAAGACTACAAGGTTTTATCTATATTTACTTTTATGTATTCCTTGCGGTATCTGCATTTACCGGTGTATGTATTGAAAAAGATTTACTATCAAACCATCACGAAACCATTGAAAGTATTCATAAATGGGGAATTTACTGGTTTCCTATTTTTGTGTGTTTGCATTTTATTGGAATTTTCATTGCTGAAACTTCAAACAAAAAAGGAATTGCTTCTAACATGATTGGCGGAGAGAAATAATTTTATCAAACGTAATTTAAATCATACCGCAAATGGGGTGTCCTCACAAAATAATTTCAGTAAATTTGAGAACAATTTACTGTATTAAAATTCGTGTAAATGTCTGAAACTTTAACAACAAATAAATATCCGCTTTTAATTGATTCGTTTAATCGGAAACACAACTATTTGCGAATTTCATTAACGGATAGTTGTAATTTCAGATGCACATACTGTATGCCCGATGAGCATCAACATTTCTTGCCGCATAACAAATTAATGACATCAGATGAAATTGAGCAATTGGCTAAAATATTTGTAAATCATGGTGTAAATAAAATACGACTTACCGGAGGCGAACCCATGGTAAGAAAAGATTTTGCAGATATCATCACCCGATTGGCAAAACTCAATGTGGAATTATTAATTACTACAAATGGAAGTCTAATACATCAGCATATTGCTACTTTAATTGAAAACGGAATTTCTTCGGTAAACGTTAGTTTAGATTCCCTCAAACCTTCAACATTTGAACAGCTTACAAAACGGAATCAATTTGAAAAAGTTTGGAACAACATTCAATTATTACTAAATCACAACATCCGAATAAAGATAAATGCAGTAGCTATACACGGAAAAATTGAATCCGAAATTGAAGATTTCATTCAACTTACCAAACACCTTCCTATACACGTACGTTTTATTGAATTTATGCCATTTACAGGCAATCATTGGAATAAAGAAAAAGTAATTACTGCCGATGAAATGCTTGAAATTGTTAATCAAAATTTTGATACCATTAAGTTGCAAGATGAAAAACATGAAACTGCAAAAAAATATAAAGTTATAGGACACGAGGGAACATTTGCATTTATTACTACTATGAGTAATCAATTTTGTGGTGAATGTAATCGGTTACGCCTTACTGCTGAAGGAAAAATTAAAAACTGTTTGTTTGGTAAAGATGAGTTAGATTTATTAGAAGCACTAAGAAAAAATGAAGATGTATCTACAATAATCCTTCAATCGGTAATGAGTAAACATGCTATTATGGGCGGACAATTTAATGAGGGATATAATTATACCGATGCTTCAAAAATTGTTAATAGAAGTATGATAGAAATTGGAGGTTAATTAACTGAAAAATGATACGAATTACTGAAGCCAAAGAAAAACTAAAAGCAATAACAAAGAAACTACCTACTGAAAAAGTTAAGCTAGAAAATGCGTTGGGCAAAATATTAGCCAACGATGTACTTTCACCAATGGATGTACCTCCGTTTGATAACTCAGCAATGGATGGTTATGCAATATTATTGGATAATAAAATTGAGCAATACACCATCACTAAAAATATAAAAGCAGGAAATACTAAAATTGTAAAAATAAAAGCAGGAGAAGCCGCAAGAATATTTACAGGAGCTCCAATACCCGCAGGAGCAGACACCGTTGTACAACAAGAAATGGTACAACGGATGGATGAAAAAATCCAAATCATTTCCGATACAATTACAAAAGGAGAGCATATTCGACTTCGTGGTTCACAATGCATGAAAGGAAATGTTATTATAAACAAAGACACTAAAATAACACCAGGCACAGTTGGATTGCTTGGTTCTGTAGGAATTACAGAAGTAAGAGTATATCGTGAACCAAAGGTAAGCGTAATAATAACCGGAGACGAATTGGTACAACCCGGCAAAAAACTTAGAGCCGGTGAAATATACAACTCCAATCAATATGCTATTGCAGCATACCTTCAACTTTTGGGAATTAACTACACAAATTTTTATCATGCAAAAGATACATTAACAGAAATGCAAAACTGCATTAAGCAAGCAATTCAGGAGTGTGATGTGTTAATTATTACCGGAGGAATTTCAGTAGGTGAGTACGATTTTGTAAAGCCGGCTTTAGAAAATGCAGGAGTAAAAGAATTATTTTATAAAGTAAAACAAAAACCCGGCAAGCCTCTATTTGTTGGAACAAAAAAGCATCAACTAATATTTGCATTACCTGGGAATCCGGCTGCTGTAATTTCGTGTTTCAACCAATATGTAAAACCTTGTTTGCTACAAATGAAAGGCGAACAAAATACATTTTCTAATGCAGTATCAATACCATTAGCACATGATTGGGAAAAGAAAAGTCCATTGGCAAATATCCTTAAGGCAGAAGTAAAGAACGCATCAGTAAGTATTTTACAAGGGCAAGATTCGTTTAATCTTCAAGCTTTCTCAAATGCTAATGCATTTGTAGTATTATACGAAAATGATAGATTTGTTAAAAAAGGCGAATTAGTAGAAGTATATTATTGGTAAGTATGGAAGCATTGTCAAATCCCTTTTATCTACTTTTAGTTTTATTACCATTAGCTGCATTTTTATATGCCTCTGTGGGGCATGGTGGTGCAAGCAGTTACATTGCTTTGCTTACCTTGTTTGAAATAATTCCTGCCGAAACCAGACCCGCTGCTCTAATTTTAAATATAGGTGTTTCAGGTATTGCTTTTATCTCTTTTTATAAAAGAGTTCAATTTCCGAAATCACTTTTTCTTTCATTGATTTTATTTTCAATACCAGCATCCTTTGCAGGTGGACTCTTTTTATTAGATGCGCATATTTACAAAAAGGTATTAGGTGTACTCTTGCTTTTTCCAACAATAAGACTTCTTAATATTTTTTCATCAAAAGAAATAAAACCCATTGAACGAAAAATATGGATGGCACCACTATTAGGATTAGCCATTGGGTTTGTTTCGGGATTAATTGGTATTGGTGGGGGGATAATTTTATCGCCAATAATATTATTTCTTGGCTGGACAGATTTAAAACAAACAGCAGCAGTTAGTGCCTTATTTATTTTTCTAAATTCTATCTCTGGATTGATAGGTATAAGCATAACCGGATTCCATTTACCGGATGGCTTTGAGTGGATGATTCCGATAACTCTTTTTGGTGGATTTATTGGTGGGTATGCAGGTGCTAATAAGTTTAATTCTCCTGCAATGCGAATTTCATTAGCTGTAGTTTTAGCAGTTGCATCCATTAAATTTATTTTATTTTGATACCCTTTTCGGAAATAGAAATTTTTGTAACAGCAGGAGGAAAAAGCTCTCGAATGGGACAAGATAAGGGACTAATTGAAGTTGCAGGAAAACCGATGATTAAACATGTATTAGACATGCTAAAAGCAAATAATTTAACCCATACAATTATTGCTAACAATGTAGCATATCTTAAATTAAACACGAAATGTATTGCAGATATTATTCATGATAAAGGACCAATGGGTGCTTTATATACAGCTCTTGCTACATGCAATAAATCAATGGTATTACTTATTGGATGCGATAGTCCATTTATTCCTTTTGAAGCAATAAATAGATTAATCCAAAATGCACATTTCAATCAAATTACAGTTGCAAAAATAGCTGACAAGTTAAATCCCTTACTTGCTATCTATCCCAAAAACATAATCCAAAATGTATTAAACTGCATTGAAAATAATAAATTAAAAATGCAGGATATAATTTTCGGTAGTTTGCATCAAATTATTGAAATGGATGATTTATTGGTAAAGTATCCGAATGGTTTTGTTAATTTGAATGAACCAAATGATTTAATCCGATGGAGAACTTAAGTAAGCTGAATACAATAACAATTATTGCTTTTGGCGAAATAGCTGAGATACTTAACAGAA
>JACFNJ010000148.1 GCA_019454865.1 Bacteroidia bacterium | reverse complement strand
TGTAGTTTGGTTTTCATTTAACTCAGCAATAGTTTTTAATACCTGGCCACACACCAATACCTGATCATCTTCCCAATTTATAAAGTGATCTTCAATGTAATTTTCAAAAATATCACTTTCGGCTATCAGCACTTCTATAATCTCATTCAGTATTAACTTATCATCGGTAAATGTGGGGTTGTTTTTTTGGGTGTATTGAATAAATAATTTGTTCTTTTTTACCAACTGTATTAACTCCTTAAACAAATCACGTGTGTTATTCCAAATAACTTTGTGCTTTTTTACCGCTTCTGAAACCTCAGTACTATTCTCTATTAAAAGAATTGCTTTGTTGTTTGCAATTGCTTCTAATGGAGTAATTAATGTTTGTACAGGGATGTATTTATTTTTTTGAGTATCTAACTCAAGCGAAACAAATTCGCGGAAGGCTTTGGGGAACGCTAATAAAAAAATATAAAGTTCAGTAGCTTTGTCTAAGCTTCTTTGTAAATTCTTTTCATGTAGTGAACGGTTAGGAGATTCATCTTGTTGGTAAGCATATAATGCCTGAAATGCTTTTATTCTTAAAAATCTTCTGTTAAACATGCAAAGAACTTTTGTAATTGATAGGTTAAAAAAAACAAAGTGTGCCGATTGGTTTCCAACACACTTTGTTTATATATTTATTAGTATGTAGAGCGAACTTTTAAAATATCGTTAATTCTTTTCTCTGCCATTTCAATAGCAGCTTTTTGTGTATGGATATTTTTAGCAGATGCTTGTTTGAAAATTTCTAACGTTACATCGTAAATATGTTCAGTATTACGCATTGCTGTTTCTTTGTTATATCCTATGTATTCTTGATATACGTTAATTAAACCTCCGGCATTAATTAAAAAATCAGGAGCATATGCGATGCCTTTTTCAATTAACATTTTTCCATGCACTTCTTCATCTGCTAATTGATTATTTGCAGCACCTGCAATTACTTTTGCTTTTAGTTTGTTTATATTTTCAGTATTTAAAACAGCACCCAATGCGCATGGAGCAAAAATATCTACATCCAACCCGAAAATTTCATCACCGCTAACAACGGTAGCTCCAAACTCTTTGTTGTACTTTTTCATTGCATCTTGATTTAAGTCGGTAACAAAAAGTTGAGCACCTTCTTTATGCAAGTGTTCTACTAAATGCCCGCCTACTTTACCAAGACCTTGTACTGCTACCTTTTTGCCTTGTAGGCTTTCGTTACCAAACGCATGTTTAGCTGCAGCTTTCATTCCCATATATACACCATAAGCTGTTACCGGACTAGGATCTCCTCCGCCACCCATACTTTCCGGTAAACCTACAACATGGCTGGTTTCCATGTGAACATATTCCATGTCGCGAGTTGTTGTATTAACATCTTCAGCAGTAATATATTTTCCGTTTAAGTTTTCAACAAAACGCCCAAATTTTCGCATTAAAGCTTCTGTTTTTATGGTTTTTGCATCACCAATAATCACAGCTTTTGCACCACCTAAATTCAATCCGCTGATTGCTGCTTTATAAGTCATCCCGCGTGATAAGCGCATTACATCATTAAAAGCTTCGTAATCGTTGTTGTAGTGCCATACCCTTGTACCGCCTAATCCTGGACCAAGTACCGTGTTGTGAATAGCTATTATTGCTTTAAGCCCGGTATCTTTATCTTGACAAAAAACCACTTGCTCGTGGTTATGTGCTTCAAGTTGCGAAAAGATATCAAAATTGCTGTTGCTGGCTGCTTGTGTTGTTGACATATATTTTTGTTTGTTTATATGATTATTATCTGAGCCGCAAAATTAAACCAATTTTCTTTATTTCATAATTAGTTTATATGACTAAAATTTGGTTGTTTAAGCGTGTGTTTGGTTTGCTAAAATTATGTAAAACTAACGTATTACCCTACATACAATAGGTTACATCCTCTAATCTCACTAAAATCTACTCTGCCAATTATTTCAAATGTGTTGTCCGGATTAATTTTACCCAGGTCTTGTGTTTGAATAAAAGCACAACTCTCAATATTGGCTAAGTCAATTATATTAACAATGCCGGTTTTGCCAATTGGTAATATGGTAAAAGGATCATTTGGGTCAGTTATATATATTTTCATCCAAGGAGGGGTGTTATATAACCCCTCGTTTTTGCTGTATGCCTGCGATAACAACTCTGTCATGCCATATTCAGCATGGATATGTTGTAGGTTAAATTGTTTCTTTAATTCACTGTGAATTTGTACTCGTGTTAGCTCTTCTTTTCGCCCTTTCATTCCACCTGTTTCCATTACAATATGACCATGCATGTTGGATGAATGTTTTTCAGCAAAATCAAGTAATGCGTATGTAACTCCAAGAAGGAAAATTTTTTGATTTTTCTTCTTGAATAAGTCAATATCATTTGCTAATTTTTCAAAATCGTATAGGTAGTACGGGTTATGATTTTTCTTGCTTTTACGATGTAATCCTTCTGCCATTTCAATAAGACTGCTTCCTTTGCGTTCAAGATAGTTAGGCAATAAATACAAAAAAGTATAATTAGTGGGTGAGCCATAATTTATACCAAAAGCAGTGAGATAGCTTTTTTCATAAATTTCAATATTTGAAACGTAATGTTTAGAAGGAATAGTACTGGTAGTGCTACTGCTTGTAAAAATTTTAGTTGGTATAAAATTACCTGTTATTACTTGGTGTGATTTAAAAAAGGAAATAGGTAAAAAGTTTATTTCATGGATTGAAGTAATTACCTTTGGCGCATTAATTAGCTCTAAATATTTAGCAAATGTTGGATTGTTTTTTACTTGGTAGTTGTATAATTTAATAGCTAATTCATCAAATTGTATTACTTTTGATTGAATAGATTGAAGTATGAAATCAGATGCGTTAAAACACATAGTTGTCTTATTTACAATTTTTGTATTAGCCGGATGCAAAGGTGGCGAAATATATCCTATAATTCCATTTATTACGTTTGAAAAAATCACACAATACAGTGATTCAAATGGATCACCGCAAATAGACTTATCGGTTAAATTTACGGATGGTGATGGCGATATAGGGCTTGCCGAACAAGATACATTTCCTCCGTTTAATAGTGTTATTGGTCCAACGCATACTAATATTAATTTGTATTACTATAATTTTTATATGGAATATATGCGTAAAGAGGGAGGAGTGTTTAAAAATGTAATAAATGACATGACCGGAGATACAATACGCGAGAACTTGCGTGTAATGCCATTAACACCCGAAGGAAAATATAAAGCGATACGTGGGGTAATTAATGTGCAATTTGAACCAGCGGTTTTTTTGCAAGATGGCGATACGGTAAAAGTAAAGATTCAGTTAATAGACCGAAAGTTGCATTTAAGCAATACAACGGAAAGTACAGAGATAGTAATTAGACGATAAACGATGATTAAAAATCATCATCGTCATCATCGTCATCATCAAAATTAAAGTCTTTTCCGTAGTCCATATCCATTTCGTCCATTTCCAAATCCATATCATCATCATCGTCATCATTAAAGGATTTCTTTGGAGCGATTTTTTTTGGAGCAGCCTTAGATGATTTAACACTTTTAGCTGGTGTTTTTTTTGCCGGTGTGTTTTTTTTCGACTTAGTCATGATTTGCCTTATAGTTTTCGTTTAACAAATTTAGCTGTTTTATAATATTGTCAAATAGTATAAAATACTTTCTTTTTGTTTTGGCTGTGAAATAATAAAACCAAAACATAAAAAGCAATAGTCAATTAAAAAATAATTTTAACAATTGGTTTTGATAATTACTTTTTGTATTTTTTCTCTTTTGTTTGTTTTAAGCAATACCTTGCCCGGGTTGCTTTAATTATGCTAACTAAAAATACCAATTGCTTCTTCAAATGTTGCACAATGGGCATTTACAATATCAGCAATATTGGGCGAGTATCCACCACCCATTGCCACTGTTGTTGGTATGTTATAGTTTTTGCATTGTTCAAATACAAATCTGTCGCGCATTCGGCAAGCATTAGCACTTATATTTAATTTACCTAATTTATCGGATTTCAAAATATCCACTCCACTCAAATAAAAAATAAAATCGGGGTTATGTTTTTTGATGCAGTTTGGTAAATGTTGTTTTAATAAATTTAAATATTCATCATCGGAAGTGTAATCAGCAAGTTCAATATCCACACTGCTATTTTCCTTTAAAAACGGAAAATTATTTTTTCCGTGCATACTAAATGTAAATACATTTTTATTGTTTTTGAAAATTTGTGCAGTGCCATTTCCCTGGTGCACATCCAAGTCAATAATTAATATCCGCTTTGCATGTTTCCTATTTAATAAGTAATTAGCAGCTACTGCAAAGTCATTTAATAAACAAAATCCTTCGCCTTTATTGCTAAAAGCATGGTGTGTGCCTCCGGCTACATTTAATGAAACACCATCTGTAAAAGCGAAATTGCAACATTCAATGGTTCCTTGTACCAACATCAATTCACGGTATATTAATTCTGGACTTAACGGGAATCCAATTCTACGAATATGAGCAGCATCCAATTGAAGTGATATTAGCGAATCAATATAATTTTTTGAATGGGTTTCAAGCACAATGTCAAGCGGACAAGGAGTGGGCGCAATTATTTGCTCTAAGGTTATTACTCCATGATGTAAAAGTTGTTTAGGAATTAAATCGTATTTGTGCATAGGAAAACGATGCCCCTCCGGAAGCGGATGTGCATAGCAATTGTCATATAGGATTTTTATCATGTTGAATTACAAAATAAATGTTTTGATTTATCAACTTGAAATTGTTATTTCCATCTCCAAATTTAATAGGTTAATATGAAGATTTTTGTACTAAAAGAATCACGCGAAAAAGAGAATCGCGTTGCTTTAACACCTACTGTTGCATCGCAGTTTATCAAGCAAGGATATACTTGTTTGATTGAAAAAGACGCAGGTTATAATTCAAATTTTAGTAACGAAAGTTATCAGCAAGCGGGTTGCCAAATAATAAATAAATCGGAAGGATTTGCACTTGCTGATATAATAATAAAAGTAAATGCACCGACCGATGAAGAAATATCGGCAATGAAAACAGGTACAATTTTAATTTCGTACATGTATCATTTGTTTAATCCCGAGTTGGTAAAAAAGATGGCACAAGCCGGAATAAGTGCATTTAGCATGGATGCTATGCCTCGTATATCGCGTGCGCAAAGCATGGATGCTTTAAGCTCTCAAAATAATCTTGCAGGTTATAAAGCGGTAATTTTAGGTGCTGATGCATTAGGAAAAATTTTCCCTTTAATGATGACTGCTGCCGGTACAATTACTCCGGCACGAGTTTTAATTTTTGGTGCAGGAGTAGCCGGTTTGCAAGCTGTGGCTACGGCTAAACGATTGGGCGCAATTGTAGAAGTAACGGATGTACGTCCCGAAACAAAAGAACAAGTAGAATCGCTTGGTGGTAAATTTATAGAAGTAAAAGCTGAAGGTGTAAAAGTAGAGGGTGGTTATGCCAAAGAAGTAAGTGCAGACTATTTAGCTAAGCAAAAAGAAGCTGTTAACAAAAGCATTGCACAAGCCGACTTGGTAATTACAACTGCATTAGTTGCAGGTAAAAAAGCCCCGGTATTAATTACCGAAGAACAAGTTGGATTGATGAAATTAGGTAGTGTTATTGTTGATATGGCAGTAGAGCAAGGAGGAAATTGCGCACTAAGTGAAATGGATAAAACTGTTGTAAAAAATGGAGTAACCATTGTAGGTAAATGTAACTTACCAAGTTCATTGGCTCAAAATGCAAGTGAATTATATGCAAAAAATATATATAATTTCTTAACGCATTTATCTAATAAGGATGGGATGAAATGGGAAATGGATGAAGAAATTACAACAGGCACATTAATTACCCATCAAAACAAAATAGTTCATCCTTCATTACAACAAGCCACAGCATAAAATTTTAATAATAAAAATATGGAAAGTTTATTTGAATTAATTACCGAACACTTGCAACTTATTTATTTAATTATACTGATGATTTTTGTTGGTATAGAATTAATAGGACACGTACCATCAGTATTACATACACCATTAATGAGTGGTGCAAATGCCATTCATGGTGTAGTTATTATAGGCTCAATTATAGTAATGGGAGAGGCTGAAACAATGGCTTCCTTAATACTTGGTTT
>JACFNJ010000147.1 GCA_019454865.1 Bacteroidia bacterium | reverse complement strand
AGCCCAAAAGTGGATTTAGTGCAGTGATAATACCAATGCTGTTCATTACCATATTTTTGCAGGCTTCTTCATTTGCAGTTATGCCAATAATACAGCGTTCAACTAAGCTGTGAATAGCATTACTCATATACGAAATGGATGTAAATAAACTAAAAGCAATTACCGGTTCCATTACGTTTAATTGAAGTTGTCCGGCTTCTGCTGCCATAGTTATTGTAACATCAGCACCTATTACATAATAGGCTGTTTGGTTTACCACTTCGGGCATTACCGGATTTACTTTACCCGGCATTATGCTACTACCCGGTTGTAGTTTTGGTAAATTTATTTCATTTAATCCTGTTCGTGGACCTGAGCTTAATAAACGCAAATCGTTACATATCTTCGAGATTTTAACAGCACTTCTTTTCAATGTACCGCTTATTAACACGTATGCACCTGTATCGCTTGTGGCTTCAATTAAATCCTCGGATAAACGACAAGGAATATTACTTATATCTGCTAAGTATTTTACACATATTTCCGGATATCCTTCCGGTGCATTAATGCGAGTACCAATAGCAGTAGCTCCCATATTAACTTCACACAACAGTTGCTGTACTTCTTTAATGCGTTGTATGTCTTCCCTAATTGTTGTAGCCCATCCATTAAATTCTTCACCCAAAGTCATTGGTACAGCATCCTGCAATTGTGTACGACCCATTTTGAGTACGTTTTCAAATTCTTTTGCTTTTTGTTTGAATGAGGATTGCAATACTTCTAAGGCATTTAAATAGGTATTGAGTTTATTATATAATGCCAAACGGAAAGCTGTAGGATAAGCATCATTTGTGCTTTGCGAGCAATTAACATGGTTGTTTGGATGCAAAAAATCGTATTCGCCTTTTTTGTGCCCCATGTATTCCAATCCTATATTGGCTATAACCTCATTAGCATTCATGTTGCAGCTGGTGCCTGCACCGCCTTGAATTAAATCACTAACAAATTGGTTGTGGTATTTACCTGCTAATATTTCATCACAGGCAAATACTATTGCATCAGTTACTTCTTTGCTTAAAACCCCACAATCAAAGTTTGCTAATGCCGCTGCTTTTTTAACGTATGCAAACGACTCAATAAACAAAGGTTCATTTGAAATTTGTAATCCGGTTATATTAAAATTTTCTAAAGCGCGCAATGTTTGTACTCCGTAATAATTGGAATTGTCAATTTCGCGTTCACCTAAAAAATCGTGTTCTATTCTTTTTGTCATGATATAAGTAAAGGAAGCAATATATAATTATTGATTTAATGTTTGAAACGTTCAAAGCAACATTTTTCTAATTCTTCTCTAAAATCAGGATGTGCTAAGTTAATAAGCGCTCTGGCGCGTTGTTCCATATTCATTCCAAATAAATTTACAGCACCGTATTCGGTAACAACCCAATGTATATGCCCGCGAGTGGTAACAACACCTGCACCTTGTTTTAGAAACGGTACAATGCGCGATACGCCTTTTTTGGTTGTGGAAGGTAATGCAATAATAGGTTTGCCATGTTCTGATAATGCTGCTCCTCTAATAAAATCTACTTGTCCGCCTATGCCTGAATATTGGTAAGCTCCTATTGAGTCGGAACACACTTGTCCGGTTAAATCAATTTCAATTGCACTATTAATTGCTGTTACTTTTGGGTTTTGGCTGATAATACGCGGATCGTTTACATAGTTAATTTCCATTGCTTTTATACTTGGATTATCATCAACAAAATCATACAATTTTTTAGTTCCCAATAAAAATGAAGTGAGACTATATCCGTTTGCAATTTTTTTATTGGAATTATTTATCACACCATTTTCAATTAAAGGAATTACTCCATCCGAAAACATTTCGGTATGAATACCTAAATTTTTATGGTTTTTAAGATTGCGTAAAACAGAATCAGGAATTGTACCAATGCCCATTTGTAAAGTAGCTCCATCATCTACCAATTCTGCAACTAATTTTCCTATTTTATCATTTACTTCATTAAACCCTGATGCGTAGCTTACTTCCGGCAATTCTTCATCAACCCAAACTGCTGCCTTAAAAGTACTAAAATGTACAAAGGTTTCGCCATGCACTCTTGGCATTTTAGGATTTACTTGTGCAATTACGTGTTTTGCTACTTGTATGGCTGCCCGCGCTATGTCAATTGATGTGCCTAATGAGCAAAAACCGTGTTTATCAGGCGGTGAAACCTGAATAATTGCAACATCTATCGGAAGGATATTTCGATAAAACAAAAGTGGAATTTCACTTAAGAAAATTGGCACATAATCGCCCATACCACTATTTACGGCCTTACGATTTGCTTCAGATACAAATAATGAATTTATAAAAAAGTGCCTGGCTAAATCTTCTCTGTTTAAATCAACTCCTTGCTGTGTTATACTCACTAATTCTACATTTTGCAAACGGTCTTTTTGTTCAATTAGTTTATTGATTAAAAACCGTGGAGTGGCAGCACTACCATGCAAAAACACTCTATTACCGGATTGGATTAGCTTTAGTGATTCTTCTGCACTTGTGTATTTTAATTGGTTGCTCATTACTTTTTATTTTCATTGAATTTGAGGCAATATTAAGTGTTATTTCAAGAAAAAATAACTGAGATATTTCAATACCTTTGAACTTACTTTAATGCAATGAAAGTGTTAAATTATTTGCCATACGATAAGGTACTATATAATGAAATTAAACTCATTAAAAGTGGTAATGATTTTTTGGAAACACTATTGATGCATATTGATAGTGCTACTACATTAATACATCTACAGTTTTATATTTTTCATTTAGACGAAACCGGAATTATAGTTTTGGATGCTTTGAAAAGAGCAACCAATAGAGGAGTTAAAGTTTTTGTAGTTGTGGATGCGTATGGCAGTGAGCATTTAACAAAAGATACAGTAACCGAGTGGTTAAATTTTGGTATTCACCTCAAGCGATTTTCAACCATTAAAAATAAAAACAAAATAAGGATAGGACGAAGGTTGCATCATAAAGTATTGTGGGTTGATGGAAAAGTTGCTTTAATTGGTGGAATTAATATTGCAAATACTTATACCGGATTACCAAAGCAAACTCCGTGGTTAGATTATGCTGTAGAAATAAAGGGTGAAGGATTGTTGAATATAAAACATATATGTGAAGAGATTTTACCCAAACGAATTTTAAAACATTTACCCGATGTACAACTTGATTATAATAGTATTGATGGAGTGCCTACAGCATTAGTACAAAATGACTGGTTGCGTTCGAGGTACGAAATTTCTTCGTTGTATAGAAGTTCTATTAAGAATGCACAAAAAGAAATAGTAATTGTTGCAAGTTATTTTTTGCCTGGTAATCGTGTTAGGCGATTGTTGCGATTGGCCGTTGAAAGAGGTGTACAAGTAAAAGTAGTGCTTGTTGGTAAAAGCGATGTTCCTTTTATGAAAGCTGCAATGCAATATTTATACGATTGGATGTTTAGGCAGCAGATACAAGTGTATGAATGGCAACCAAGTGTACTACATGCTAAAATGATGACCATTGATAATGTTTTTACAACTATTGGTTCATACAATTTAAATGCACTAAGTGACTATGGAAGTTTGGAGTTAAACATTGCAGTAGAAGATGAACTATTTGCAAGAAAAATTCAAAACGAATTACAAACAAATATTATTCCTAATTCCATTGCTATTAATCCTTTTCAATTCAAAAAACAATCAAACTTTTTTGCACGTACATTGTATTGGTTAAGTTATGTAAGTATTCGTATGGCATTGCGCTTACTATTTGTAATGATGCAAACCAAAACCCCAACAGACGATTAAAACACATTGAACTATAAAATTTGTTCGGTATGATTTTTTGTGTTTACCTTTTCTATGATTTGTTCAATTTTTCCATTTTCATCAATAATAAAAGTAGTACGAAAAATTCCGAAATATTTTCTTCCATACATACTTTTCTCTCCCCAAACACCATATTTTTCAGCTAATGCATGATCCTCATCTGCTATTAAGCTAAATGGTAAATTGTATTTTTCTTTAAACTTTATGTGCGATTTAACACTATCTGGACTAACTCCTAATACCTCGTAACCTTTTGCTAAATAACTTTGGTAATTGTCTCTGATATTACATGCCTGAGCTGTGCAGCCCGGTGTGCTATCTTTGGGGTAAAAATACAATACAAGCTTTTTGCCTTTATAATCGTTTAATGAAACTTTTTCTCCATTTTCATTTCTTGCAGTAAAGGTTGGAGCCTTGGCTCCTTGTTTTAAATGTGTAGTCATAAGTTTTATTTTCACTTTGTTAAACTAAAGAAAAAGTTAAACAAATGTAGTGAGTTTTAATTATGGATTCGAGGCTATGTAATGGGTAGTTGTGATTATACGTTTTATTGTATGGTTTTTCAAAATAACTACCATTTGAAGCCTGTGAAAAAAATTCGTTGTAATTAAAAGTAAGATTTATTGATGCTTTTGTTGAAAAGCTTGAAGTCGATAAATTATTCTTTTTAAGAAAACAGTAAAGGTAAAAATTCTTTATAAATCAAGTTACAAGTTTTTTCACAACCTGACGGTTTGGAACTTGGCGCAGTGGCGGATTGCGTAGCAGAAAACTGTCAATACACCACAAACGTTGATGCGAGGTAGAAAGTTCAATTAACCAAATAACCCTTCACAAAACCAACAGCATAGCGCAAGCCATGCAAAAAGCAGAGGCAACTCTGCAAAACACCTTTCGTTTTTTTATTGACTACATTACAACGCCCACAACTCTCATATAACCCACCCAAAAAATCAACTCAAAAAGCAAAGTAAAAAAACAAATGTGCTTAAAACGCTTCTAATGAAGCCGTTTTTGCTGTTTTTCCCGTTTTTTTAGAGTGTTGTGCAACGGTTACGCTTGTTATGGGCTGGTTTTCAGTCTAACTGTCAACAAGACAGTCAGGCTAAAACCTAAAACATTTATTTAAATTCAACAATGTCAGCAGTCACAGTACAACGATTTGTAATTACAAATGGTAGTACAAAGGTATTTTTCCAACTAACGGTTAGGTTTACCAAAGCTTGATTGTCTTTTAATGGATAAGCAGATAATAAATCATTTTTCGCATCATCTACAATTGCTTTTTTTGATAGTCCACCTAGTCCAAAAATATAAGTTGCCATAGCTGTTCCTGTCACGCCTTCATATACATATTTAAAGTTGTTGCTACCAAGTGAAGCAGAATTTACCATGTAACCTTGGTGCATAGCACAACTCGATAAAAGGGTAATTACAAAGATTGTCAGCACAGATTTTAAAATATTTTTTCTCATTTTCTTAAATTTTATTTTGTCCTACTCGTATGTCTTTTCAGAATCCGCCCCGTTTTTATGTGGTCGCTGGTCTCCACTTTTAATTTTTGTTAGTTGCAGCAGCCAAGAACTGTCAAGTAGTATTGACGGTGGTTCTCTTGTATGTCGGTGTCCGCATTGTTGTCGTTTAAACTTGCCACTAACGTCATCTTGTGAAAAAACTTGTAGTAATTAACACAAGCTGTTTATTATTTATGAAGTAAACATACAAATAAAAACTGAACTATCAAGTTATTTGTGGATGCTAATTATAACTCTTAAAGCAAGTTTTTGCCTGTGTAAAAAACAAAACTCTATACTAAGTTAATTATTTAAAACTGTTTCCTGATTAGTTTGGTTTTTGCATAGTTTATATTAGCAGTGGTTTTTCTTTTCTGTCAGGCGAGTTTAACAAAGTTGTCTTCTAGTTTTACATTAAAATTGATTTCTGCTTTTAATGCTCTAAAAACTTTGATAATGGTGTCAATTGTCGCACTATTGGCACTACTTTCAAGTTTTGAAATTTGAGCTTTCTGAACTCCAACAAGTCGTCCAAGTTCTTCCTGTGTCAAGTTTCTTTCTTGTCTTGCAGCTTTAATCATTTTACCCAAAACATCCATACGAAGTTCGTATTCATATTCGTCACGCTCTTGTGTTCCGACTTTGCCGATATACTTGTCTTTCATTTCGGCAAGCGAGTAGGTCTTTAATTCTTTTGTTGCCATATGATTACTTTTTTTGTTTGTTGTTAAAATATTTATCTCTCAGTCTTACTGCACGGTCTATTTCGTTTGCCGAAACTTTGTCAACTTTCTTTATGAAACCATGGGTTGCTAT
>JACFNJ010000146.1 GCA_019454865.1 Bacteroidia bacterium | reverse complement strand
AATGTTTTTTTAACATCATCCAAACTATTAATGCCTAATGCTACCCCACCCAAATCCGATTTATGCAAAGGCCCGGAAACTTTCATTACCAATGGAAATCCAAATTGCTTTGCAGCTTCTATTACTTCATCTTCAGTTTTTATAGCAGCTTGTTTAACAGTATTAATACCTGCTGCTTCAAGCAATTGAAAAACTGTATCAGCAGATAAAAATCCATCTTGTGCCTGATCAATAATTTTTCGGATTGCAATAGTATTTACTTCCGGTAACTCTTCATCAAAATATGGATTGTGTGTTTTATACACACGCGAAAGCACATACCCAAAACTTACCTCATCAGTAAAATTAATATGTCCCATACTATGAAAATGACTTACTTCTTCTGCTGCCTGAATTACTGAAGGCAAAATAGGAAAGATAGGTTTTTTGCAAGCGTTCATTTTTTCGTGTAATACCTTATATACATCATCTACTCGCCACATGCCTGTTGTTCCGAATACAACTACAGAGCCATCAATTGTATCAAAATCATTTTCTACATAATCTAATATTTCGCCCAATTGTTTAGCCGTACCGGTAGCCAAAAAATCTATCGGGTTAGCTACGGATGAACCCGGGTAAAGTTTACTCAAAAGTTCATCAGCTTTTGGCCCGTAAATATGTGGCACTTGCATTCCGCCTTTTGTTAAAACATCCGTTAGCATTACACCCGGACCACCTGCGTGTGTTATTACAGCTATATGGTTTCCTACTAATTTGGTAATGGTAAAAACTGCTGCAACATACACCAACTCAACTCTGCTGTAACAACGAATTATTCCGGCTTTTCTGAAAAGTGCATTTACGGCACTATTTGAACCAGCTAATGCCCCTGTGTGTGATGAAACAGCTCTTGAACCGGCATCTGTTGCACCTGCTTTAATAGCAGCTATCCTGCAACCCTTTTGAGTAAGTGAGCGTGCATGTTTAAGAAATCTTTTTGGGTCTTCAATTTGCTCCATGTATAACAATTTTATACGTGAGCTTTTTTCAGCATCAAATGTATTATCCCAATATTCCAACACATCTTCTACACCAATTTGCGCACTATTACCAATTGAAAAAATATCTCTGAATTTTAAGCCGCGTGGTATAGCTGCTTCCAACAAATAAACCATCGTAGCGCCTGAAGCAGAAACACAATCGCATCCCATTGTATCGTATTCCGGTATTGGTCCTGCAAAAACTCCTTTGTAACTTCCTGTAATTAGTCCAATACAGTTTGGTCCTACAAGCGAAGCCCCAACTGAATTTGCAATTGCCACGCACCTTTCTTCCAATTGCTTTCCTTCATCACCCGTTTCACTAAATCCTGCTGAAAACAACACAAACGCTTTACAACTCTTTTCAAATGCCAAAGTTTGCATTACTTCCTCAACATAACTTGCAGACACGGCAATAATTGCTAAATCAACATTGGGTAATTGCTTGCAAGTAGTATAACATTTTATTCCTTGTACTATATTTTCTTTTGGGTTTACTGCATATAATTCTCCTTCATACCCATGCTTAATAATATTTTGCAAAACCTTACCTCCGGGCTTTGTTGTATCATTTGATGCACCAACAATAACTATACTCGAAGGATTTAATAATTGATTTGTTATCATAAAATTTTATTGTGTAAAAACACGCAGGCAAAATAGTTCACACCAGCTTAAAAGATATTGATATTAATCAAACAAACTCATGGTATATCTCATATCACACATTCAAGATTTCTGCTTTAACACAATTTCCCATTTCACGATTTTAACATACATTTGCAACCTACTTTAATTAAATAAATCTCATGACAAACAAACGCATACTACATGCCGATACAGGAAACAAATTAAGTTGCAAAGGATGGGTACAAGAAGCCGCACTTCGAATGTTGCATAACAACTTAGACCCCGATGTGGCTGAAAATCCGGATGATTTAGTAGTATATGGCGGTATAGGAAAAGCTGCGCGTAATTGGGAAAGTTTTGATTTAATAGTTAAAGCCTTAAAAGATTTAGAAGAAGACGAAACCTTATTGGTGCAAAGTGGCAAACCGGTAGGTATATTACCAACACACAAAGATGCTCCGCGAGTAATCATATCAAACAGCATGTTAGTTCCTAAATGGGCAAACTGGGAAACTTTTCATGAGTTGGATAAAAAAGGGTTGATGATGTATGGCCAGATGACAGCCGGAAGTTGGATTTATATTGGTTCGCAAGGAATAGTACAAGGCACGTATGAAACCTTTGCAGAAGCTGCACGTAAGCATTTTGGAGGAACACTAAAAGGAACACTTTCTGTTACTGCCGGATTAGGTGGCATGGGTGGTGCACAACCACTTGCTGTTACAATGTGTGATGGTGTGTGTTTAGCAGCAGAAATGGTTGAATGGCGAATTAGAAAACGTCTTGAAACACGCTACTTAGACATAATGAGTAGAGATATTGATCAAGCAATTGATATGGCACTTAAAGCGAAAACAGAAGGCAAGCGCTTATCCATTGGAGTTTTATGTAATGTTATTGATTTATTGGAAAGACTAATTGAACGAAACATTACTCCTGATTTATTAACGGATCAAACTTCTGCCCACGACCCATTAAATGGCTATTATCCGGAAGGATTAGCAGAAGAAGTTGCAGATAAAATGCGCACCTCAAATCCCGAAAAATACATAAATTTAGCATTGGACTCAATGGCGCATCACGTTCGGTTGATGCTGGAGTTGCAAAAAAGAGGAGCCATTACATTTGACTACGGAAATAATTTACGAGGACAAGCAAAGGATCAACGCGGAGTAGAAAATGCATTTGATTTCCCGGGATTTGTACCGGCTTATATTCGACCATTATTTTGTGAAGGAAAAGGTCCTTTCCGTTGGGTGGCTTTAAGTGGCGATCCTAATGATATATATGAAACCGATAAGGTAATGAAAGAATTATTTCCTGAAAACACATCGCTACACAGATGGTTAGATATGGCACAAGAGCGAATTGCTTTTCAAGGATTGCCTGCCCGTATTTGCTGGATAGGACAAGGCGATAGAGAAAAAGCCGCTTTAGCTTTTAACGATTTGGTAAAAACCGGAAAAGTAAAAGGACCAATTGTAATTGGTAGAGACCATTTGGATACCGGATCAGTTGCTTCACCAAATAGAGAAACCGAAGCCATGAAAGACGGTAGCGATGCAGTAGCCGATTGGCCTATATTAAATGCACTTATAAATACTGCCGGAGGCGCAAGTTGGGTTTCTGTTCATCATGGTGGTGGTGTAGGTATGGGATACAGCATTCATGCAGGTATGGTAATAGTAGCTGATGGTACTGAAGATGCAGCAAAACGACTTAAACGTGTATTGCATAACGACCCTGCAATGGGTGTAATCAGGCATGCTGATGCAGGTTATGATATTGCAATTGACACTGCAAGAAAACACCGATTGGATATTAAAGAACGACTAAAATAAGATTCAAAATTGTTTAGTGATTGAAATAATCAACTGAACTTAAATAGTAAACTATCAGTATATAACTTTTAAATTTCAGAAATCTTATTGTAATAATTAAAGATGCTATTAATTTTGCAATAAGATGACAAAAATCAGCGAACTAAATCTGCCGTATTTTCACCCCTACGTGTATGTAGTAATTGCCCTATGCATCGGGTATTTAATTATAAACTACACAATACAATTAATACGTTACAAACGATTGGTAAGAAACATTTCCATTACCAAAAAAAAATACGATGAAATAGAGCATGAAAACAAACAAAACAAAACAAAATTAATAGATGCAATAGGTGATATATACGGAAATAAATATGCAAACCTGATAAGTATAGGAGATATGTGGGAAGGTATGCCGGCAAATTTACTTTTATTATCAAAAGGGAGAGCTGATAACATAAAACAAACAGTAGATACAAATTCTGTTATTCAATACTGGAGGTATTCTACTAAAGATTCAAAAGGTCATATTAAAAAGAACCTGCTAATTACTATTAAAAATAATATTGTGGTCAGCTGGTCAGAAGAAGAATAATACATCTTTTTATTCCATGAAATTTAAAAACCATTATGAAACACTTGGCATTTCAATGAATGCAGACATCTCTGAGATAAGAGAGGCATATCTTGAAATTTCAAAAAAATACAAAAGCAAGAACAACCAATTGGATGATTTTAGCCTATCCATGCTTAATGCCATAAATGAAGCATTTGAAATTTTATCCAACCCAATTAAACGAGAAAAATACGACAAAACACTTTTACTGAATGACGTTTCTTTTAGAGCATCAACTACGCATAACGATTTAAGTGAACAAGATGTAATAAGAATTAATACGCTTACCGAAAAGTATTTTGAAAAAGCGAAGGAAGCAGAAACATTAAAGCAACAATACCTTACCTTAAAAAACATTAAACAAAATGTAAGATTATCATCTACAAAAATATTTTTATGTTTAGTACTAATTGTTACTTCCATTTATTACTACCATCCCGGTTATTTTAAATTTTTAAAAGGTACACCTGTAGAAGAGTTAAAAGAATATGAATGGATAGCAACAGAGAGTTCGTGCATATATCAAAAACCTAACAGCAAATCGAAAGCTTTGTATCGGTTTGACGTTAATAAAGGCTTCAATTCAATTGGTGAAACAACATATTATCTTAAAGTATCTTTTATAGATGAAAACGGTAAAAACAAAACCGGTTATGTGAAGAAGCAAGTGCTTAAAGCTAATAGAGAAACTCGAGTATTTAATTAGCTGAAACTTTAGGTAATTCAATATTTAATTTATTAGCCAACTCATTTAAATCATTCCATACTTCATCGTTTATTGGGATACCATTTTTTTTTCGCATCTGCTCTTGCTCAAACTCAGGCTCACCGGGAATTAACACAGGTTGATTATTTTCTATAGGTGTAGCTCGTTTAAAACGATCAATCCAACTATCAATATTAGCTTTAAATTCATTTTTATCTCTAAAGGCATCAATACGCATTGCACCAACAAAATGCCCGATACCTTTTCCGGGTAAATCCGATAAAGGATTTAGAAATGCCACAAATGGTGGCACCCAAGGGCCATAATTAGCACCGCTCAATACCGCACTAAAAATATCAACAACTGCACTTAATGCATACCCTTTGTGTCCGGCTTGTGTAGCTCCACTCCCTAATGGCAGCAATATTCCCCCATCTTTCAACACATTCGGATTTGTAGATGAGTTCCCTTGTTTATCTAATGCCCAACCTTCAGGTATTGGTTTATTCATACGTTGTGCAATTTCTAATTTCCCGTTTGCAGCAGTAGATGTAGCCAAATCAGCAACTATAGGATTATATTTTCCGGCAGGAAACGCATAACACATGGGATTAGTTCCCAACATTCGCTCTTTACTGTTTGTAGGTGCTACCAATGGGCTTGCATTGGTCATTGCAATTCCTATCATATCATTTTTTACCGCTTGCAAAGCATGGTAAGCAGCAATTCCGAAATGATTGGAATTTTGAATTGCAACCCAGCCAGTACCAACTTCGTTTGCTTTTTCAATTGCTATTTGCATAGCATAAGGTGCAGAAACTAAACCCAAACCTTCATCTGCATCTAATGTTGCAGTTGATGGAGTTTGATGTAATATTTTCATTTGCGGATTCATGTTGGCTCTACCTGCTTCTTTTAAGCGAACATATCCTGTTAATCTAGCAACACCATGCGAATCTATTCCACGCAAATCTGCTGCAATCAATACTTCTGCTGCTTGAATGGCATTGGTTTCATTCATACCACAACAAGTAAATACTTGTTTTGTAAAATCAAAAAGTGCCTTATGATTACAAATTTTCATACGTAACTATTATAAGCCCATTGCCAATACATCAGCAAGGTGCAACAATTTCATGGGTAACTTTTTTTGCTTTATTACAGCATCCAATTGCATTAAACATCCATAATCTGTAGAAATGATATATTCCGCACCTACAGCCATTGCTTCTTCAATTTTTTGTTCAGTCATTGCTACTGAAATTGGTTCGGTTTTAACAGAAAATATACCGCCAAACCCACAACATACTTCACTGTGTTTCATCTCTACTAATTGCAATCCGCTAACATTGTTTAATAATTTTCGTGGTTGCGATTTAATTGAACATTCACGCAAGGCACTACATGCATCATGAAAAGTAGCTTTTGCTGTTAGCTTACTCCCTAAATCAGTAACTTGTAATACATCTACTAAAAATTCACTCAACTCAACTAC
>JACFNJ010000145.1:6097-6308 GCA_019454865.1 Bacteroidia bacterium | reverse complement strand
AAAAAAGCCGCAACCAGCCACATAAACGGGTTTATTATTGGCATACACAAAGTATTGGAATTTCAGTTTTTGTTTGTATTTTTATTTCATAAATAATTAACAGTTTGTGTTAATTATATATGATTTTTTTTAACCGACAAATGTTATCGGTAATGGCAGAAAGTCAGTTTTAAATGAGAAACACAATTAAAAAAATATAAACTTGTAGCAT
>JACFNJ010000145.1:0-6087 GCA_019454865.1 Bacteroidia bacterium | reverse complement strand
AATAACAAATGGATAATCGTTTTACGGACATAATTAAGTTCATTAAACAATCTCGGACTAATGCCATAAAAGCCGTAAACGCTGAACTAATTAACCTCTATTGGAAAATTGGGGAATATATCAGCAAGAAAATTGAACAATCAGAATGGGGCAACTCTGTGGTAACTGAATTAGCCAATTTCATTCAGACACATGAACCAGAAATAAAAGGCTTCTCCGACAAAAACATTTGGAGAATGAAACAATTTTACGAGACTTACAAAGACTTCCCAAAACTCTCACCACTGGTGAGAGAAATCAGTTGGACAAACAATCTATTGATTTTTTCGAGGTGTAAAACGACAGAAGAAATGGAATTTTACCTCAAAATTACTTGTCAAGAAAATTATAGTAAACGTGAACTCGACCGACAAATTTCTGCAAGCCTTTTCGAACGGACAATGATTGGCAACTCAAAACTCTCGACATCGTTGAGAGAAAGAAATCACGACTTAACAAATACTTTTAGGGATAGCTATGTATTTGAGTTTTTAAACCTACCTGCCCCACATAGTGAGAGCGATTTACAGCGTGGACTTGTAAGACAAATGAAAAACTTCATACTTGAACTTGGTAAAGACTTTTTGTTCATAGGAGAAGAATATAAGTTGCAAGTTGGCAACAGCGACTTTTTCATTGATCTGCTGTTCTACCACCGTGGACTTCAATGTTTGGTTGCATTTGAGTTAAAAGCAGATAAATTCAAACCCGACCACTTGGGACAGCTTAACTTTTATTTGGAAGCATTAGACAGAGATGTTAAGAAGCCGAATGAAAATCCGAGTATAGGGGTTTTACTCTGCAAGGATAAAGATAGTGAAGTTGTAGAGTATGCTTTAAGTAGAAGCCTCTCACCTACTATGGTATCAGAGTATAAAACATTACTACCAGACAAAAAACTCTTACAACAAAAATTACACGAATTGTTTATCAATAACACAGACGATTAATAATCGAGTAAGCAAAGGGTAATTTCACCCCTAAGCCTCTCACATAAACGCTCGTTAACCTCTTGAGTTCCGAATATTCAAAACTTGAAAGTAGCCCTTATATGTTAATTAAGTAAAAAAATATATTAATACACAGACCACACATCCGCATAAACGGGTTTATTATTGGCATACACAAACAAATTGGATTTTCAGTTTTTGTTTGTATTTTTATTTCATGAATAATATAAAGCTTGTGTTAATTACTTAGAGTTTTTTCACTGACTGTTATATGTATCAATATTATATCCCAACACCTTGGAAAAGCTTAATTAAATTAAGAAAATGAGAAAGATAAAACCTAGTTGCATAATAGAAGAAGATGGAACGTTAGTTATTTATAGTTCTAAACGAAGTGCGTTAGCATACTTTTGGTGTATGGCTTGTTTTTCAATTTTTACGATTTGGTTTTTAGGAATATACCAATCTCTTTCATCTCAATACGACATAATCATAATATCTTGTATTCTATTCTCAATTTTAACTTATATGCTCCTTGTTTATAGAAAAGCTAAAATACTGCTTAATAAATCAGAAATCACTTTAGATAGCAATAAAACCTACAAATGGTCAGAAATTGAACAGGTACAGCTAAGGGCTACCCAGCTTGAAGAAAATGTGATGTTTGTTGTTTTATTATTTAAAGATTTATTAAGACAATCTACCTCTGTTACTATGGATAACTACAATTCCATAAATATTATGACAAATTATCTTAACAGTGTAGTGTTAAAAGAAAATGAACACCTAAAAATTAATTAGCAAAATTCCCCTACTCTGGCGCATTATATGTTAAAAAACAAATAAAACAACGATAAAAAATGAAATTAAACTTAAAATATTTGCGAGCTTTTATGGTGATAGCGTGTGTAACTAGTTTTAGTGTTTTCGCACATAGCCAGTCATGCAACGATACGCTGTATGTTGTAAACAATAAGTGTTATAACAATGGACAGAAAGTATCACTATCAAAATTGAACATACTGATGAGTGAATTTCCCGAATCAAAACAAGCATTTACAAAGCTGCATAAAGCAATTATACTTGATGCAGTTGTGGCTTATGTTGCTGGGACTGGTTTGGGTTTAGGTGTAACGCCATTTTTACTTCCACAAATAGGTCCTTTTAACCAAGCGTTGCATCTTGGTATTTTTACAGTTGGCTTAGGAGTTACCGCATACAGCATAATCCGCGAAAACAAAAGAGAATATCGACTGCTGGAAGCAGTATCTGTATATAATGCAGCATATAAGGAAAACTGTAAATAAATGAACAGCTCAACGTTAAAAGCAAGCACTTTTACAACCCGCTCAATGCGCAACACAAACCAAAGTTTGTAAAAGAACTTGCTTTTTCCCACCCAAGATAAGACAAAAAGAATTTTCCCACTTCGCATATTGACAACGTTTTCAGATACATTGACCAATTAATTGTTGAGTTCAAGAAAATTCCGAAAGACAACAAAAAACAGTTATCAGTGAAATTGGCAAAAATTTTGACAACGGCAACAATATACCCCCATTTAGAGTAGGAAACGGCAGAACACAAAGTGAGTTTTTAAGACTGTTAGCTTTTAAAAAAAGGTTTTACAATAAATCTCACTCCACCAGACAAAAATTTTTACGAACGAAATATGAAAGGAACAATTGAAAGTAACGTTAATACTTTGACCGAGATGTTTATTGAACAAATTGACACGAATGACAAATAGAAATAAGCCACTTACATGAACTCTTCAAATAAGCTGTTTAGGTGGTTAATAGCTCGCATCAATCTTTGTGATGTATTGAAAGAGAAGTGCAAATAATAGGTAAATACGCCAAACCACATACATTTGATAGATTATAAAGCAATTTTTTTCGTTCGTATTGATTTTTTTTCTTCTATTCCAATAACAATTCTTAATTTCGCGCACCATTATGGAAGAGAAAGTATTAATAATTGATTTTGGCTCGCAATACACACAACTTATTGCCAGACGACTTAGAGAATTACATGTGTATTCTGAGATTCATCCATGTACTCATCTTCCGGAATTAGACAATGAAGTAAAAGCAATTATCCTATCCGGCAGTCCGTATTCTGTTAATGATGGTATTTTACCGGCAATTGATTTAAGCCAATACCGAGGTAAATACCCAATACTTGGAGTATGTTATGGCGCACAATATTTAGCACAAAGCAATGGTGGTAAAGTTACTCCTTCTAAAATTCGAGAATACGGAAGAGCTAATTTAAGTGCGGTAAATGATACTATCTTGTTTCAAAACATTGATATAAACTCCCAGGTATGGATGAGCCATGGCGATACTATTACTGAAATTCCTGATAATTTTAGCATCATAGCATCAACACACGATGTAAAAGTAGCTGCATTTAAAATTGAAGGTGAACCAACCTATGCAATTCAGTTTCATCCGGAAGTAACACACAGTACAGATGGCACAAAACTGCTAGAAAACTTTGTTAAGAATATAGCTAAACTGAAACAAAATTGGGATGCTGAGCATTTTATTGATAGAACTATTTCAGAATTAAAAAGCAAATTACAAAACGATAAAGTTATTTTAGGATTATCAGGAGGTGTTGATTCATCAGTAGCTGCTGTATTACTACACAAAGCAATTGGCAATAATTTAACCGGAATATTTATTGACAATGGCTTATTGCGCAAAAATGAATTTGAACAAGTTTTGGAAGCCTACAAACAAAGCGGAATAAATGTAGTAGGTGTAAATGCAAAAGAAAAATTTTTAACAGCACTTAAAGGAATAAGCGATCCGGAACAAAAACGTAAAACAATTGGTCGTGTTTTTATTGAAGTGTTTGATGAAGAAGCACACAAAATTAAAGATGTAAAATGGCTTGCACAAGGTACAATTTATCCGGATGTAATTGAATCGGTAAGTGTAAAAGGACCTTCGGCTACCATTAAATCTCACCATAATGTAGGCGGATTACCGGAGCACATGAAATTACAAATTGTAGAGCCTTTGCGCATGTTATTTAAAGACGAAGTACGCGAAGTAGGCACAGCACTTGGCATGAGTTCAGTAATTTTGAATCGTCATCCATTTCCCGGTCCCGGACTTGCAATTCGTATAATAGGAGATATTACTGCTGAAAAGGTAAGCATATTACAAGAAGCCGATGCTATTTTTATACATGAATTAAAAGAGCAAGATTTGTATAAAAATGTATGGCAAGCAGGAGCAATATTTCTACCTGTACAAAGCGTAGGCGTAATGGGTGATGAGCGTACCTATCAGCATGTAATTTGCTTACGTGCAGTAACAAGTGTGGATGGTATGACAGCAGATTGGAGCCATTTACCGTATAATTTTTTAGCAGATGTTTCAAACAAAATAATAAATCGGGTAAAGGGAATAAACCGCGTGGTTTATGACATAAGCTCGAAACCACCTGCAACCATTGAGTGGGAATAGCAGAAAACAAATGAACTAATTTTTAAAATTACCATATCCAAAACACAACCTGAAAATGATAAAATATTTTAAAACAGAAAAAAGCAGGTTACAAGAAATTGAGCGAATCGAAAAAGATTGCTGGATAAATATGGTTGAACCGTCTTCTGCTGAGATTGAATTTATCAGTCAGAAACTATTAATCAATTCCGATTTAATAATTGACCCATTAGATGCGGATGAAAGCCCGCGTGTAGAACAACAAAAAAACTGCTTGCTTATTATTTGTCGCATTCCGCTTGAGCTGAGTGAAGACGATGCATTACCATACAAAACATTGCCTTTGGGTATAATTATAAAACGCGATTTAATACTTACAGTTTGCAGTAAACAAACAGAGGTAATACAAGCCTTTGTGGAAGAGCGTGTGCGCAACCTAAATACTGCCTTGCGCGAAAAAATGTTGTTACAAATTTTCTTACGCTCGTCTATTTTGTATTTACGCTACCTAAAAACCATAAATAATAAAGCTGATGAAATACAAGAAATATTACACAAAGCCACACGAAACAGTGAGTTGTTGCAGTTATTAAATTTAGAAAAAAGTTTGGTGTACTTTAATACATCGCTTAAAAGTAATGAATTAATGATGATGCGCTTGCAACAGCACACCGTAATGAAAGAGCTGAAAGAAAGTGAACAAGAGTTAATAAATGATGTAATTATCGAAACCAAGCAAGCCATTGAGATGGCTAAAATATATTCCAACATATTGGGTAATATGATGGGTGCGCACTCCTCTATCATTTCTAATAACTTAAACATAACCATCCGTTTTTTAACTTCCATTACCATCATTCTTTCGTTACCAATTTTAATAGCAAGTTTGTATGGGATGAATGTTGAACTTCCATTTGCCGATTACGAACATGCTTTTTGGATAGTAATGTCGCTAGCATTAGGTCTATCTGCAATTGGTGTTTTATTTTTTCATAAGAAAAATCTTTTTTAGGTTGTTGAATTACTAAAAGCTTTTCAATTGCATGAATAGAAAGGAACGGTATCAACATTTTATAGAATATTTTAGCACACACCAACCGGAGGCTGAAACCGAATTATTATACGATAATCCGTATCAATTGTTAGTTGCTGTTATACTATCAGCACAGTGTACGGATAAGCGTGTAAACATGGTAACACCGGAATTGTTTAGTGCCTTCCCTACTCCACAAGCATTAGCACAAGCAGATGTAGAAACTATTTTTGATTACATACGCAGCATTAGTTACCCAAACAATAAAGCAAAACACTTGCAGGCTATGGCACAAATGTTAGCTAATGATTTTAAAGGCATAATTCCGGATACGGTAGAAGAATTGGTAAAACTGCCGGGAGTAGGAAGAAAAACAGCAAACGTAATAGCATCGGTTATTTACGACAAACCTGCAATGGCTGTAGATACACACGTATTTCGTGTAAGTGCCCGATTGGGTTTAACCATAGGTGCTAAAACACCACAACAAGCAGAAGAGCAATTAGTAAAAAATATTCCTGATAAATATATTGGCAAAGCGCACCACTGGTTGATATTACACGGCAGGTATATATGCTTGGCACGTAACCCAAAGTGTGCG
>JACFNJ010000144.1 GCA_019454865.1 Bacteroidia bacterium | reverse complement strand
TTGCAATACTTATTGCAAAAGCTTCCCCAAAATAATGCAAGCAAAAAAATTATTACAACTACATATTATTGTATTGCTTTGGGGGCTAACTCCTATACTTGGCAAGCTTATTTCATTCGGTGCATTGGATTTAGTGTGGTATCGTTTAGTAATATCCTTATTGGGCTTGGGTGTTTTTATGTATTTTAAAAAACAAAATTTTACTTTAGGTATCAGGCCTATTATACACATTGCATTAATAGGAGTTGTGGTAGGTATGCATTGGTATTTATTTTATCATGCAATTAAAATAAGTAATGTAAGTGTTACGATGGCCGGCTTTAGTACCATCACTTTATTTGCTAGTATTTTTCAACCTTTGTTACTAAAGAAAAAATTTTTCTGGGGTGATTTCATCTATGGGCTATTTTTAGTTGTTGGCTTAGGTGTAATTTTTAAGTTTGAAACCAATCATTTACTTGGATTAGTATATGGAATACTGGCAGCGATTACAGCAGCATTTTTTGGTATATACAATGGGAAGTTTATAAAAGATTACGGTGCATATAAAATTACTTTCTATGAATTTATTGGAGCACTTATTTTTATAAGTATATACAAACTATTTTTTGATGATGCCGGATTTGTAATCCCTTCCGTAGGATTTAGTGATGCGTTTTATTTATTAATGCTTAGTCTTGTTTGTACTGTAGTTGCATTTACCTGGAGTATCAATATATTAAAATACTTTAGTCCGCTTACGGTAATTATTACAAATAATTTAGAACCTGTATACGGCATACTTTTTTCAATATTACTTTTTGGAAATGATGAATACATGAGTTTTGGATTTTATGTAGGAGCGGTAATTATTTTATTAAGTGTATTTACCTATCCTTTCATCAAACAAAAATTTACACACGAAACATAAATTACTAATTTCTCAAACAAACAAATTATCTATTTACCATGATAAAACATATTGTATTTTGGAAACTAAAAGATGAAGCCAATGGCATGACTAAACAAGATAATGCCATAGCAATAAAACAAAAATTGGAAGCACTGAATGGACAAATTGAAGGCTGTATTAAAATAGAAGTTGGATTTGATGTATTACATTCAGCTGAAAGTGCTGATGTAGTTTTGTATAGTGAATTTGAAAATATGGATGCACTTAAATATTATGCTGCCCACCCTTTGCATCAAGCGATATTACCCTTTATAGCGGAAGCTAAAAGTGAGCGTAGAGTTGTTGATATGGAATATTAAGATACATTCTGTTGAATTTCGAGTAACAACTTTTTAGCATGTGCAATACCTGCAATATGCTGTACACCTAAAATCAAATTCTTTGAAGTTTGTTTCATTTTACATCTTTGGGCATTGTGCTGAACAAATGCCAATATCTTACTAAACAATTCACTTTGATAGTAGCCTTGTTTTTTCTCATCAGGGAAATAAGCTGCAAAAGCACTATTCTTCATTACAATTTTTTCAAATCCTAACTGCTTAGCCAATTCACGCAGCTTTATCATTTCAATTAAATCCCAAACCTGATGAGGCAATTCGCCAAATCTATCTTTGAGTTGAGTACTAAAATCATCTAACTGCTTATCGGTAATTAAGGATGACAGCTCATTGTATAAACTTAATCTTTCCGCAATATTACGTACATACTCATCCGGTATTAGTGCTTCCAAATCGGTTTCTATTGTACAATCCTTTGCCTCAATTTTATATAGTTTTTCATCTTTAAATAAATCGGCAAACTCTTCATCTTTCAACTCCTGAATGGCTTCATCCAATATTTTGTTATACATTTCAAAACCAATTTCGGCAATAAAGCCACTTTGCTCACCTCCCAATAAATTACCAGCACCACGTATATCTAAATCGCGCATTGCTACATTAAATCCTGAACCCAAATCACTAAACTCTTCTATTGCTTGTAATCTTCTTCGTGCATCATTAGTAAGGCTGTGCATACTTGGAACCAACATGTAACAAAATGCTTTTATATTACTTCTACCAACCCTACCACGCATTTGGTGCAAATCACTTAAACCAAACATGTGTGCATTGTTTATAATTATTGTATTGGCATTACTAATATCTAAGCCACTCTCAATAATTGTAGTTGCCACCAACACATCGTAATCGCCTTCAATAAATTTAAGCATCACATCTTCTAATTTATCTCCTTCCAATTGCCCATGTGCAACACCTACTTTAACACCGGGACAAATTTTGCTTATACGTTCAGCTATTTCATAAATATCTTTAACACGATGATGAACAAAAAATACTTGTCCTCCTCTTTCAATTTCAGATGAAATTACTTCTTTAACCAATGCATCATTGTAGCTGTGCAACTCAGTAGTTACAGGCTGCCGGTTTGCCGGAGGAGTATTTATAATTGATAAATCTCGCGCTCCCATCAGTGAAAAATGAAGCGTACGTGGAATTGGAGTTGCAGTAAGTGTTAATGAATCTACATTTACTTTTAATGATTTTAGTTTTTCTTTTGCTCCAACACCAAATTTTTGTTCTTCATCTATAATCATCAAACCAAGGTTCTTATACTTAAACTCTTTGTTCAACAATTTGTGTGTTCCGATTAAAATATCAATTTTTCCTTCACTCACCTTTTGCATTACTTCCTTTTGCTCTTTAGCAGAGCGAAACCTGTTAACATAATCAACATTGCATGGAAATCCTTTTAGTCTTTCTTTAAATGTGCGATAATGTTGATTAGCCAAAATTGTTGTAGGAACCAATACAGCTACTTGTTTACTATCACAAACGGCTTTAAAAGCTGCCCGAATAGCAACTTCAGTTTTACCAAAACCAACATCACCGCAAACCAATCTATCCATCGGGTGCTGGCTTTCCATATCTTTTTTCACATCAGCTGTTGCTTTACTTTGGTCAGGTGTATCCTCGTACATGAAACCAGCTTCTAATTCTATTTGCATGAAATTATCAGGCGAAAAAGCAAACCCTGACTGTGCTTTGCGTGCAGCATATAACTTTATTAAATCACGCGCTATGTCTTTTACTTTTTTCTTGGTATTATTTTTTACTTTCTCCCAAACATCACTACCTAATTTATGTATGCGTGGTTCTGTTCCATCTTTACCAACATACTTGCTTATTTTATGCAACGAGTTGATGCTTACATAAAGCAAATCGTTATCCCGATAAATTAATCGTACAGCCTCTTGAATTCTTCCATTAATTTCAATTTTTTCTAATCCGGCAAATCGCCCTACACCGTGGTCAATATGCGTTACAAAATCACCGGGTTTTAAATCTTGTAATTCTTTTAGTGTTATTATTCTACTTTTACTATAAGCATTCCTAACCTTACCTCGATAAAAACGATTAAAAATTTGGTGTTCGGTATAGCAAGCAAGTTTTAAATCCTTATCAATAAATCCGCTGGAAAGTGCATAATAAATTGGTTCAAACTTCACCTCAGCATCTACGTCTTCCAACAAAGTATAAAGTCTCTCAATTTGTCTGCTGCTTTCGCTAAAAATTATATTTAATAAGCCTTCATTTTGATTTTGCCTGAGATTCTCAACCAACATTTTAAAATTTTTATTAAACGTAGGTTGCGGACTAACATTAAACTCAATTACTGCATCTGCTTTAAATTTAGTACGAGTACCAAATTCAATAACAGAATGTTTGCGGATAGATTTTAGCAACTGCTGTGGTGTTTCTAACAACTCCTCAACTTTATCTAAATCTTCTTCTCCGGGTTGCGGTGTAAACTGATTGTATATATTTATTGCTTTCTCCCAACCTAACTCCAATTGCTGCTCATTATAATTTGCATCCTGCAACCATATTAATGTATCCTGATTTAGGTAATTAAAAAAGCTGTTTCGAGATTTTGAACCTTTTTGTTTTTGTACATTTGGAATAATATAAAATCGATCTACTTTTTTGACAGACAATTGTGAATTCGGATCAAAAATTCGAATATTATCAATCAACTCGCCATTTAACTCAATACGATAAGGTTGGTCGTTGCTAAATGAAAAAACATCAACAATACCACCACGAATACTGAATTGACCTGCTTCATAAACAAAGTCGGCACGTTCAAAATGATGTTCAGATAAAAACTCAACAAAAAATTCTAAATCAAAAGTGTTTCCAACTTTTAGTTCGTAGGTGTTGTTTGATAATTCCTCATCGTTTATTACCAACTCAGCCAATGCTTCAGCAGTAGTTACAATTAACTCGGCTGATGCACTTGGATGATTAAGTCTATTTAAAGTTTCGGCACGTTCTAAAATTAATGTTGAATCAGGTTGATGGATAGCAAAAGGTTTACGAAAGGAAGTGGGTAGATATAAAATTGTTTTACCTTCCAACAAGTTTTCCAAATCCGAATAAAAATATCGTGCATCTTCTTGATTTGTGAAAACAAAGAGTTGAGAAATATTGTTCTGCAAAAATAATGTAGCACCTATTACTGCATCAATAGAACCGGACAAGCCTTTTAAATGAATAGTTGCTGTTTTCTTTGCAGTAAGTTCAGAAACTATTTGTTTATAATTTTGGCTTTGACTGTATGTACCAAGTAATTGCTGTAAGTTCAAAAAAAATATTTATAAAATTGAGGTGCGAATATAAACATATATACAATTTCAGTAGGAAAACACCCATGCAATTGCCAAATAAATAAAAATCTTTAACGAAAAGTATTCTATAAACAACTAACTATTAAACTCTACTTTCAAGATTTAATAAAATTATTGTGTTTTAAATCAAATAAATTTACTTTTACAAAACCCCTATTTCGTAAAAATAGAATAAACTAAAATTTATATGAAATTTTTATTAATAGATGATGATGAAGTAACCAACTTTATCAATTCCAAAATAATTAAGAATGTATATCCCAATGCGGATATTACAGTAGCACTTAACGGAATAGAGGCATTAAATGTGATTGAAGCCCATAAGCAAGAAGGCAAAGCAAGTTTTGACATTGTGTATGTAGATATTAGTATGCCTGTAATGGATGGGTGGATGTTTATTGAAAAGATAAGCTCCGAACAATACAAACAACAACAACAAGCATATTATGTAATGCTTACCTCATCCGTATTTGAAGATGATGTAGAAAAAGCAAAGAATTACGCAGTAATCAAGTTGTTTTTAACAAAGCCATTAGACCCAAGGCATGTTAATGAAACTATTGATTTATATAAAAAGGGGAACCTTTAAAAAACTAATTTATTTTATTATTTAAGTTTACTCCTTTTGATTAAAAAAGGCAGTAATATTTGGCTAAAGTTAGTTCCAACATTTGCTTCCACATATTCCATTTTAAACTGTGCACATTTAATTTTAAGGTCGTGCTTAAACTCGTTTATTGCTAGTATATATTGTTCCTTAACTTGTGAGGGAAATAATTTAATTTTTTCACCGGTTTCGCTATCTGTAAACAAATACGGTCTATTATCAAATAAAAAGTTAGTTTCGGTATCCATATCGTTTACCTGAAACAAAATTATTTCATGCTTATTATATTTCAGGTGCTTTAGAGCATCATAAAGTTCTTCTTTAGAATCCTTAGTAGAGTAAAAATCGCTAAACACTATTACCAAACTTCTACGATGCATACGCTCAGCCAACTCGTGTAAACACAACCCAATGTTTGAACCTTTGGGTATGTTACTTATATTTTCTTTCAATAAATTATCCAATTGCCCAAATAGGTACCGAATGTGTGATTGAGAAACTTTTGTTTCGGTATGCAAATCAATTTTATCATTAAATAATGTTAGTCCGCGTGCATCTCTTTGTTTTCTTAGCATTTGAATTAAAGAAGCAGCAGCATATACACTAAACTTAATTTTATTTAATTTATTTACCGGATAAAACATACTGCCTGAAGTGTCAATTACAATATGGCATCTAAGATTGGTTTCTTCTTCGTATCGCTTCACAAACAATTTATCTGTTCTACCAAACAATTTCCAATCGATATGTTTTGTACTTTCACCGGTATTGTACAATCGGTGCTCTGAAAACTCAACAGAAAAACCATGAAACGGACTTTTGTGTAATCCTGTAATAAAACCTTCAACAATTTGTGTAGCTAACAACTCCAGGTTGTTTGATTGCAAAATTGTTTCTTCACTAAGTAATTCCATCATAGCAATTCAAATTCAGTTACAATTTTTGAAACCGTTTTACCGGAGTTCCATTCACAATAATTTCTTCTTCAAACATTTTTAAAGGACGTACCCATAATGCACCATAGCCAAAATCATCGGTAGCATACAAAGCTTTATATACCACAAGTTCTTCCAAG